>DASZSB010000066.1:0-21688 GCA_035548835.1 Gammaproteobacteria bacterium
AGCCCGGAGCAGAAGATCCGCATCGTCGACGCGCTGCAGGAGCGCGGCGAGTTCGTCGCGATGACCGGCGACGGCGTCAACGACGCGCCCGCGCTCAAACGCGCCGACATCGGCGTGTCGATGGGCCGCATCGGCACCGACGTCGCGCGCGAAGCCTCCGCCATGGTGCTGCTCGACGACAACTTCGCGACGATCGTCGCCGCCGTGCGCGAGGGCCGGCGCATCTTCGACAACATCCGCAAGTTCGTGCGCTTCGTCATGGGCGGCAACGGCGGGGAGATCTGCACGCTGCTCGTCGCGACGCTCGTCGGCTTGCCCGTGCCGTTGCTGCCGATCCACATCCTGTGGGTCAACCTCGTGACCGACGGCCTGCCGGGGCTCGCGCTCGCCGCCGAGCGCGCGGAGCGCGACGTGATGCGCCGACCGCCGCGGCCGCCGCAGGAGAGCCTCTTCGCGCACGGCCTGTGGCAGCACATCGTGTGGGTCGGCCTGCTGATCGGGGCGCTGTGCGTCGGCACGCAGGCGTGGGCCGTGCAGCACGGCCTCGAGCACTGGCAGTCGATGGTGTTCACGGTGCTCACGCTGGCGCAGATGGCGCACGTGCTCGCGATCCGCTCCGAGCGCGAGTCGCTGCTGTCGCTCGGGCTGCTCTCGAACCGGCCGCTGCTCGCCGCCGTGCTGCTGACGTTCGGGCTGCAGCTCGCGCTGCTGTATGCGCCGCCGCTGCAGGCGATCTTCCACACCGCGCCGCTGACACCCGCGGAGCTCGCGGCCTGCATCCTGCTCTCGGGCGTCGTGCTCGTGGCGGTCGAGACCGAGAAGCTGCTGGTGCGCCGGGGATGGCTGTATCGCCGCCGCTGACGCGCGCGATCTTCCGCGGAGCCGACGGAACCGGCTACTCTGTACGGCGGGAGGCAATTTCATGGCAGGCGTGAGCGAACCGTCGGCCGCGCGCACGCACGCGCCGGACGAGGCCTATCGTCGAATCGAAGTCCGCCGCTTTGCGCCGGCGCTCGGCGCCGAAGTGCGCGGCGTGCAGCTCGCGGACGGCATCGACGCGGCCACGTATCGGGAGATCCGCCGCGCGTTCCTCGAGCACCAGGTGCTGTTCTTCAAGGAGCAGCGCGAGATCCCGCCGGCCGTGCAGGTCGCGATCGGCAGGATGTTCGGCGAGCTGCACTTCCACCCGGCGGCGCCGTCGATGCCGGGGCACCCCGAGATCTTCGAGATCCACGCGCACAAGGACTCGAAGGTCGCGAACGGCGAGTTCTGGCACTCCGACGTGTCGTGCGACGAGGTGCCCCCGCTCGGCACGATGCTGCAGATCCACACCCTGCCCGAGATCGGCGGCGACACGCTGTTCGCGAACATGTACGCGGCTTACGAGGCGCTCTCCCCGCCGCTGCAGAAGCTGCTCACGGGCCTCACGGCCACGCACGGCTCCGAGCACGTCTACCGCAGCCGCTACTCCGACCGCGGCGTCGACGACCGCGGCCGCGTATACCCCGAAGCCGTGCACCCCGTGGTGCGCACGCACCCGGAAACCGGCCGCAAGGCGCTGTACGTGAACCGCACGTTCACGACGCGCATCAACGAGCTCGCCGAGGCCGAGAGTGCGGCCCTGCTCGCCCTGCTGTTCGCTCACTGCGAGCAGATCGATTTCCAGATCCGCTTCCGCTGGGAGCGCAACGACATGGCCTTCTGGGACAACCGCTGCACGATGCACCATGCCGTGTGGGACTACTGGCCCCACGAACGCAAGGGCCGCCGTGTGACCATCAAGGGAGATCGACCGACTTGAGCGCTTCCGTGCAATCCGCGATGACGCATCTGCAGTGCTCGCGCTCAGGCTGCGGGCGAGAGCTCGACTTCGCTCCGGCGAAGAACCTGTGCCCCACTTGTCAGGCGCCGCTGCTCGCGCGCTACGACCTCACCCTCGCGCGGCGCACGTTCAGCCTCGAGGCGCTCAAGGATCGCGTGCGCTCGATGTGGCGCTACACCGAGGTGCTGCCGAAGGCCGCACCCGTGTCGCTCGGCGAGGGCCTGACGCCGCTGCTGCACACGCGCCGCTACGGCGAGCGGCTCGGCCTGAACCACCTGTTCGTCAAGGACGAAGGCCTGAACCCGACGGGCTCGTTCAAGGCGCGCGGCCTGTCCGCCGCGCTCAGCATGGCGAAGACGCTCGGTGTCGCGACGATCGCGCTGCCGACGGCCGGCAACGCAGGCGGCGCCGCCGCCGCGTACGCGGCGCAGGCAGGGATCAAGTGCGTCGTCGCGATGCCGGCCGATACGCCTGCGGCCAACGTCATCGAGGCGCGCGCGTTCGGCGCCGACGTTCGGCTCGTCGACGGGCTGATCTCCGACGCCGGCAAGCTGATCGCGGCCAAGGTCGCCGAGGAAGGCTGGTACGAGGTCGCCACGCTGAAGGAGCCGTACCGCATCGAAGGCAAGAAGACGATGGGCTACGAGCTCTGGGAGGAGTTCGGCGGAGAGCTGCCCGACGTCATCGTGTATCCCACGGGCGGCGGCGTGGGCCTGATCGGCATGTGGAAGGCGTTCGAGGAGCTGCAGACGATGGGGCTGATCGGCAGCGCGCGGCCGCGCATGATCGCCGTGCAGGCCGAGGGCTGCGCCCCGATCGTGCGCGCTTTCGCGACGCATGCCGCGGCGTCGGAGTTCTGGCAGAACGCGTCGACCGTCGCGTCCGGATTGCGCGTGCCGAAAGCGCTCGGCGACTTCATCGTGCTGGCCGACGTGTACGCGAGCGGCGGCGAAGCCGTGGCAGTGAGCGACGCGGAGCTCATGGACGCGTGCCGCAGGCTCGCCGAGCTCGAGGGCGTGTTCGCCGCGCCGGAGGGCGGCGCGGGCCTGTACGCGGTGGAGAAGCTCGTGCGCGCGGGCAAGATCGGCCGCGACGAGCGCGTGGTCGTGTTCAACACCGGTTCCGGCTACAAGTATCTCGAAGCCTGGCAGGCGGCGCTGCCGCGGTGACGGCCGCGCGCCGCGCCCGCCTCGTGCACCTCTCGGCCGCGCCGGCCGTGTTCCTGGCGCTCGTGGCCACGCCGCTGCCCGGCGTGCCGTACGCGGTTCGCGGCGGCATCGGCCTGCTGATCTGGATGTCGTGGTGGTGGATCACCTCACCCGTGCATCTCGCCGTCACCGGCTTCCTGCCGCTCGCGGTGCTCGCGGTGTTCGACTTCGTGCCCGTCGGCGACGTGCTGGGCTCGTACGCCGAGCCGCTCGTGATACTGCTGATCGGCGCGAACATGCTCGCCGTGCTGTGGACGCGCTGGGGGCTCGACCGCCGGATCGCCCTCGTGGCGCTGCTCGGCATCGGCACCGGCGCGCGCCAGCACATCCTCGCGTGGTTCGCGATCGCCGCCATCTTGAGCTCGGTGCTGCCGAACACCGTGGTCGCCGCGGCCATGATGCCGATCGTCGTCGCACTGCTGAGGTATCTGAAGATCGACGACGTCGGCGGGAGCGTGTTCGGCTCGGCGTTGCTGATCGCCGTGGCCTGGGGCACGAGTGTCGGCGGCTCGGGCACGCCGCTCGGCGGCGCACCGAACCTGCTCGCGATCCGGTTCCTGGAGCAGCAGGTGACTCACCACGAGTTCCTGTTCACGACCTGGCTCGCACGCGTGTTGCCGCTGACCGTGATCGCGGCCGTCGTGGCGTTTCTCTACATGCGCGTGGCCTTCAGGCCGGAGATGGCCCGCATCGAGGGAACGCACGAGTACTTCCGCCGGCAGCTGAAGGAGCTCGGACCGATGAGCCGGCCGGAGCAATGGGCGCTCGGCCTGTTCGGGATGGCCACGCTGCTCGCGTTCACGCGTCAGCTCTACGCGCCATGGCTGCCGGGCTTGGCACCCGCGTTCGTGATGCTCGGCTTCGGTCTCACCGCCTTCGTCCTGCGCCATCGCGGCGAGCCGCTGCTGACCTGGGAGTACGCGGAGCCGCGCATGATCTGGGGACTCATCTATCTCTTCGCCGGCGGCACCGCGCTCGGCGAGGTCTTAAGCCGCACGGGCGCCGCGAAGTTCCTGGCCGACCAGCTGCTCGGGCTCGCGGACGGCGGCGGGCCCACGACCGTCGCCGTGTTCCTGCTCGCAGCGATCGCGCTGACGCAGATCACGAGCAATACCGCGGCCGTCGCGATCGCAGTGCCGATCACGATCGGAACGTTCCAGAGCCTCGGGCAGGACCCGACGGCCATGGTGTATCTCGTCACCGCGGCGGCCAACTACGGCCTCATGCTGCCGTCCTCGTCGGGCGGCTGCGCGGTCGCCGCAGGCTACGGCGTCGATCTGAAGCTCATGGCCGGCGCGGGGCTCAAGCTGACCCTGCTGATCCTCGTGACGCTCGTGACCGCGGGGTACCTGCTGGCCTCCCTCTGGCCGGGCTTCGCCGTGGCCTAGGGGCGGCGCATCCGGGGACCGAAATCGCCCCATGGCACGCGGCCACCGCTGCGACTAGGCTAGCGGGGTCCCAACAGGGGGGGAGAAAAACATGAAACAACTCGGGGCTGAGTTCTTCGGTACGTTCTGGCTCGTGCTCGGTGGCTGCGGCAGCGCGGTGCTGGCCGCCACGTTTCCGAACGTCGGCATCGGCCTGCTCGGCGTGGCGCTCGCTTTCGGTCTGACCGTCGTCACGATGGCTTACGCGATCGGCCACATCTCGGGCTGTCACCTGAACCCGGCCGTGTCGATCGGCCTGTGGGCCGGCGGCCGCTTCGAGGCGGGCAAGCTGCTGCCGTACATCGTGGCGCAGGTGCTGGGCGGCATCCTCGCGGGCGGCGTGCTGTACGTGATCGCGTCGGGCCATGCGGGTTTCGACGTGAGCGCGGGGTTCGCTTCGAACGGCTACGGCGCGCACTCGCCGGGCGGCTATTCACTGACGGCAGGCGCGGTCAGCGAGGTCGTGATGACCGCGATGTTCCTGCTCGTGATCCTGGGTGCCACGGACCGCCGTGCGCCACAGGGATTCGCGCCGCTCGCGATCGGCCTCACGCTGACGCTGATCCACCTGATCAGCATTCCCGTCACGAACACGTCCGTGAATCCGGCGCGCAGCACGGCCGTCGCGGTGTACGTCGGCGACTGGGCGCTCGCGCAGCTGTGGCTGTTCTGGGTCGCGCCGATCGTCGGCGCGGTGATCGGCGCCGCGATCTACCGGTTCATCGGCGCGACGGAGCGCTAGGACCGAAGGCTGCCGCCGGCCGCGAGCGCTCGGCCGGCGGCGGCATCACTTCGCGCGGAACTTGAGCGGTCCGTCGTACTGCGGCCACGGCACGGACGCATCGCCCCGCGTGTTGATCACCGCGTCCCCCGCCGGCGCGCCGTCCGCGACGACCTTCACCTGGATCTCCGGGATGAAGAACTTCAGGAAGAACGTGTTGTGCTTCTTGATGACGGGGTCCGCCTCGAGCACGGTCGTCTTGCCGGCCACGATCGTGAAGTGCAGCACGTCCTGGTTCACGTAAGCGCCCTTGTCGAGCACCTTCTCCACGCTGAGCCCGCCCTCCGGAATCAATCCCACGCAGGTCAGAGTGTAGTCGCCGGGTGGCAAGTCGAGCTCCTTGCGATCACCGAAGCGCGTGAGGTTCGGAATGTCGACGCCGATGAAGCGCTTGTTCACGAGCGTCACGACGAGCTGCCGCCCCACGATGCCCCAGTCGAGACCGCCGCTCTTGAGCTGCTGCTCCATCTTCGGCTTCAGATCGATCTCGGACGTGAACGCCTTCACGTCGAACACGAGCTTCCCGGTCGAACCCTGCGCCAGCGCAGACGACGCACCGAGGATGCACCACAGCACTGGCACCAGCCGGCGAACGAACATGCGGCCCCCTCCCATCCGCTTGCCGTTGCGCATCGTGCGAGCCGGGCACTGCAGCGTCAAGCGCGTACGTGTATCCACGCGCGCCGGGATTCGGCATGCTGCGCGCATGCTGCTCGGTGTCGTTCTGTTCTCGATCGCGGCGGTGCTGACGGGCGGCGTCGTGGGTCTCGCGCTCGGGCTCACGGGCGGCGGCGGCTCGATCTTCGCCGTACCGCTCCTGATCTACGTGCTCGGGCTGGCACCGGACCAGGCCATGCCGATCTCGCTCGTGGCCGTCTCGATCAGCGCCATCGTCGGCGGCGTGCAATCGATCCGGCGCAAGCTCGCGGTGTGGCAACCGACCGTGATCTTCGCGCTCGGCGGCGTGCTCGGCGCACCGCTCGGCCTCTTGATGGGCAAGCAACTGGCCCCGCACTGGCTCGTCGGCGGGTTCGGCGTGCTGGCCATCACGGTCGGCTCGCTGATGTGGCGCGCGGCGCAGGTCTTTCCCGCGCAGGCGAGTGCCGTCCGTGCGCACCCGTACGAGACCGGCGGCGGCCCGATCTGCGTGCTCGCGCCGGACGGGCAGCTGCGCTTCTCGGCCCCCTGCGCCGCCGTGCTCTCGCTGATCGGCCTCGGCACGGGCTTCCTGTCGGGCATGTTCGGCATCGGCGGCGGCTTCCTGATCGTGCCCGCGCTCGTGCTGATCACGCGCATGGGCGTGCATCGCGCCGTCGCGACGTCGCTTCTGATCATCTCGGCCATCGGCTCCTCGGGCGCCGTCAGCGCGCTGCTGCATGGCGCGCTCGCCTGGCAGGCGCTGCTGCCGTTCACCGTCGGCGGCGCGCTCGCCATGATCGCCGGCCGGCTCTTGGCCGAGCGAATGGCCGGACCTAGACTGCAGAAGGTGTTTGCGTTTGCAATCTTCGGGGTCGGTGTGGGCATGTTGATCGACGGCATCTTCCGGGCATGAACCTGATCTTCCGCCAGCTCTTCGACCCGCGCTCCTCGACGTACACGTACCTGCTGGGCGATCCGCGCACGCACGAGGCCGTGATCATCGACCCCGTGTTCGAGCAGGCGCGCCGCGACGCCGCGCTGGTCCGCGAGCTCAAGCTGACGCTGCTCTACACGCTCGACACGCACGTGCATGCCGACCACATCACCGGTGCCTGGCTGCTGAAGCGCGCGCTCGGCAGCCGCATCGCGGTCGCGCGGAGCTCCGGCGCGCGCAACTTCGACGTGGGGCTGGCACCGGACGAGCGAGTCCGGTTCGGCATGCGGCATCTCGAGGCCCGTGCGACGCCGGGTCACACGAACGGCTGCATGACGTTCGTGCTGGACGACCGCAGCATGGCGTTCACGGGCGACGCGCTGCTGATCCGCGGCGCGGGCCGGACGGATTTCCAGGGCGGCGACGCGCACACGCTGTATCGCTCGATCGTGACCGAGATCTACTCCCTTCCCGACGACTGCCTGCTGTACCCCGCGCACGACTACCGCGGCCTGACGTGCAGCAGCGTGGCCGAGGAAAAGGCGTACAACCCGCGCATCGCGATCGACCGCAGCGAGCGCGACTTCGTCGGCTACATGAACAATCTGGGACTGCCGCATCCGAAGCAGATCGACGTGGCGCTGCCCGCCAACCTCGAGTGCGGCCACATCGAGCTCGCCGACGAGATGCTGGAACCCTCCTGGGGACCGTTGCGCTACACGTACGCCGGCACGAACGAGATCGATGCGGACTGGGTCGCGGATCACGTGACGGAGCTGCAGATCGTCGACGTGCGTGACGCGAGCGAGTGGAGCGGCGTGCTCGGCCACATTCCGGGCGCCGTCCTGATCCCGCTCGAGCAGCTGCGCGAGCGCGCCACGAGCCTCGCGCAGGACAAGCCCATCGTGACCGTGTGCCGCTCCGGCGCGCGCTCCGCGCAGGCCGTCTCGATCCTGGAGAAGGCGGGCTTCAGCCGCGTCGCCAACCTGGCGGGCGGCATGATCAACTGGAACAACCAGCGCCTGCCGATCAGCACCGGCGCCTGAGCCCGCCGCGGGCCTCCCGGCCCACCAACGGTTGCGCGTATGCGCCAAGTCTTGGCGGCTTTCGCCACGCGTCCGAAACCACCCCGCGTCGTCGACGCGCCCACGCGGATCCATTCGATTCAACGTCTTACGGCTGCGCCGACGCGGTGGCACAGAAGATGCTTTGAGGCCACGCAGTAGCGACCCGCCGGGCTCACCGCGCATCCAGGACTTCGGATGCCGTCGGCGGAACGCCAAAGGGGAGGCACGCGTGGATCAGAGATCGTCGTTGCTCGAGCAATTGCGCATCGAGCGTCCCGAAGAGGTCGCGTCCGGCCGCCGTCCGGCGGTGTGGTGGAGCATCGGCCTCGCCGCAGTCGCCGCCGCGGGCGTGGCAACCTGGGTGGTCGCGATGCCGCGCGGCGTTCCGATCACGGTGGCCACCGCCGAGCCCGCACCGGCGGACGTGGCCGCGGCGCCGGCGTCGATCCTCGACGCCTCGGGGTACGTCGTGGCGCGCCGCCAGGCCACCGTGTCCGCGAAGATCACCGGCAAGGTCGTCGCGGTCTCGATCGAGGAGGGCCAGCGCGTGGAGCGCAACGACGTGATCGCGCGGCTCGACGACACGAACGCACAGGCCGCCGTCGCGCAGGCGCGGGCCGAGCTCGAGCAAAGCAAGGCCAACCTGGCCGCGGCCGAGGTGGCGCTGACGAACGCGGGGCCCACGTTCCGGCGCAACGAGCAGCAGCTCATGCGCGCCGTGATCAGCGCGCAGAGCTTCGACACGGCCAAGACCGCCTACGACGCCTCGCGCACGAGCCGCGACGTGGCCGCGCGCGCCGTCGAGGTGGCAGCCGCACGGCTCGCGGTCGCGCAGCGCAATCTCGACGACACGATCGTGCGCGCGCCGTTCGCCGGCGTCGTCACGGTCAAGGCCGCGCAAGAGGGTGAGATGGTCTCGCCCATCTCGGCGGGCGGCGGCTTCACACGCACCGGCATCGGCACGATCGTCGACATGAGCTCGCTCGAGGTGGAAGTCGACGTCAGCGAGAACTTCATCAATCGGGTGCGCGCCGATCAGCCCGCCACCGTCACGCTGAACGCCTACCCCGACTGGAGCATTCCGGCGCGCGTGATCGCGATCGTGCCCACGGCGGAGCGCGCGAAGGCCACGGTCAAGGTGCGCGTGGCGTTGGACGTGGACGATCCGCGCATCCTTCCCGAGATGGGCGCGCGCGTGGCGTTCCTCGCCGCTGCAGGCGCCGCCGCGGCCGGCGCCCCGGCCGCTCAGCGGGCGCTGCTCGTGCCGGACACCGCCGTGCAGCGCAACGGCGACACGGGCGTCGTGTTCGTCGTGGCGGACCGCAGCGTCGAGAAGCGCACGGTGCGCCTCGGCGAGCGGAACGCGGCCGGACAGATCGTCCTCTCCGGCCTGACGCCCGGCACACGGGTCGCCATCGGCGATTTCGAGAAGCTGCGCGACGGCGCGGCCGTCCGCATCGACCACTGACGCGCGCAGGCGCGAATCGAGGAGCAGAGTCATGACAGCGCTGGTGTCCATTCGGCAGGTGTACAAGAGCTACGTGCGCGGCAAGCAGCGGGTCGAGGTGCTGCACGGTCTCGACCTCGACGTCGACAAAGGCGAGTTCCTGGCCCTCATGGGCCCCTCGGGCTCCGGCAAGAGCACGCTGCTGAACCTGATCGGCGGCCTCGATCGACCCGATCGCGGCGAGATCACGGTGGCGGGGCAGCGGATCGACGAGCTGTCCGGCGGCCAGCTCGCGAAGTGGCGCGCACGGCACGTCGGGTTCGTGTTCCAGTTCTACAACCTGCTGCCGGTGCTGACCGCCGAGCGCAACGTCGAGGTGCCGCTGCTGCTGACGAAACTCGGCGCGGCCGAGCGCAAACGCAACGTGCGCGCCGCACTCGAGCTCGTGGGCCTCGCGGACCGCGCCAAGCACAAGCCGACCGAGCTCTCGGGCGGCCAACAGCAGCGCGTCGCGATCGCGCGCGCGCTGGTCGCGGACCCCACGCTGCTCGTATGCGACGAGCCGACCGGCGACCTCGACCGCGAAACGTCGGATTCGGTGCTGCAGCTGCTCGGGCTGCTGAACCACGAGCAGGGCAAGACCATCGTCATGGTCACGCACGACCCGCGTGCGGCAGAGCACGCGTCGCGCCGCCTGCACGTCGACAAGGGCTCGCTGACGGACACCCCGCTCGGAGCCGCGGCATGAAGTACCTTCCCCTGATCTGGGCGGGACTCTGGCGCAAGCGCGTGCGCACCGTCCTGACGCTGCTGTCGGTGCTCGTCGCGTTCGTGCTGTTCGGCGTCATGCACGGCGTGACGGCAGGCATCGATCAGATCATCAGCCAGATGAGCGACTCGCGCCTGCGCATCCAGAGCCGCGTGAACATCACCGAGCCGCTGCCCCTGGCGCACCTGTCGCGCATCGAGAGCGTGCCCGGCGTGACGAGCGTGGGCTACTACAACTTCCTCGGCACGTACTACCAGGACCCGCGCAACAACGTGAACGGCGGCGCCATGGACATCAGCCGCCTTCACCAGGTGTTCCCCGAGGTCCGCATCTCGCAGGAAGCGCTCGACGCCATGGCCCGCACGCGCGACGGCGCGCTCATCGGCGAGGATCTCGCGAAGGAGCGGGGCTGGAAGGTTGGCGACAGGATCCCGCTGCGCTCGAGGATCTGGATGCGGAAGGACGGCGCGCCGGAGTGGACCTTCGAGATCGTCGGCGTCTATGGCTCCGCCGACGGCAAGATGCCGAGCAATGAAATGTGGGTCAACTATCCATACTTCGACGAGGAACGCACGTCCGGCAACGGCACGGTGACGCTGTACTTCGCGCACATCGACGATCCGGCACGTGCCGGCGCGATCTCCGAGCGCATCGACGCGCTGTTCGCCAACTCGCCGAACGAAACGCAGACGCAGAACGAGCGCGACTGGCTGCGCGGGCGGATCGCACAGATCGGCAACATGGCGTTCTTCATCAACGCCATCATCGGCGCCGTGATGTTCACGCTGCTGTTCCTGACCGGCAACACCATGATGCAGTCGGTGCGCGAGCGCATACCGGAGCTTGCCGTGCTGAAGACCTATGGCTTCAGGGACTCGGCCGTCGTCGCGCTCGTGCTCGGCGAGGCGTTGCTGCTCTGCGGCGGCGCCGCCGCGCTCGGGCTGCTCGTGGCGAAACTCCTGTCGCCGTCGATCTTTCGCGCGATCGGCGCCGGCGGTCTGGCGTTGCCCTGGACCGTGATCGGCACAGGACTCGGCGTCGCCGCGATCGTGGCACTCGTCAGCGCGCTGCCCCCGGCCTGGCGCGCGCAACGCATCAGCATCGTCGACGCGCTGGCCGGCCGTTAGCGCACGCGCGCATCACACTCACGAGGACACACCGAAATGAGCGTTCTGAACCAGATCGGCGCAGTCACCCTGATGAACCTGCGCAGCATCCCGCGCCGCATGGGGAGCTCGAGCGTGATCGTGATCGGCATCGCGGGCGTCGTGGGTGTCATCGTGGCCGTGTTCGGCATGACACGCAGCATGTCGGAGGCACTCGTCGACACCGGCCGCCCCGACCGCGCGATCGTATTGCGCAGCGGCGCCCAGAACGAGGTGTCGAGCACCCTGCTCGTGGACGCCGTGGCCACGATCAAGAACGCGCCCGGCATCGCGCGCACCGCGGCCGGCGACGCCGCCGCCAGCGCCGAGATGCTGGCTTCGGTGAATCTGACACGCAAAGAGAACGGCACGACGGCCGCCGTCGGCGTTCGCGGCATCGAGCCCGCCTCGACGACGATCCGGCCGGAGATCAGGATGATCGAGGGACGGATGTTCCGGCCGGGCCTGCGGGAGATGATCGTCGGCCGCGGTGCGCACAACGAGTTCCGCAGCGCGGAAATCGGCGACAAGGTTGGCCTGCGCGACAGCCAGTGGACGATCGTCGGCGTGTTCGAATCCGGCGGCGACGCCAACGAATCGCGTCTGCTGGCCGATGCCCAGACCCTGATGTCCGCCTACAAGCGCACCGCGGTGAACGCGGTCACGGTGCTGCTCGATTCCGAAGCCGGCTTCGACGAGTTCAAGACCGCGCTGACCACCAATCCGACGCTGACCGTTTCTGTAGAGCGCGAACGCGACTACTATCAGCGGCAGTCGGAGAACGCGGGCACCTTCTTCAACCTGGTGACCACGTTCGTGGGGATCATCATGGCACTCGGAGCGCTGTTCGGCGCGCTGAACACGATGTACTCGGCCGTCAGCGCCCGCACGGTCGAGATCGCCACGCTGCGCGCGATCGGCTTCGGTGCCGGCGGGGTCGTCAGCTCCGTGCTCGCCGAAGCGTTGCTGCTGTCCCTGATCGGCGCGCTGCTCGGGGCCAGCGTCGCCTGGCTGCTGTTCAACGGCAATACGATCGGTCTCGGCAACGACGTCGGCACGCTGGTGTTCCGCATGCACATGACACCCGCCCTGCTCGGCTCGGGCGTGCTGCTCGCCTGCGTCGTCGGATTGCTCGGCGGTCTGCTGCCGGCGCTTCGCGCGGCACGAATGCCCGTCGCAGCGGCGTTGCGGGCGACGGCGTGAGGGGAGCGGCGCGGCGCCTGCTGCAGGTCGCCGTGCTGCTCGCGATCGCCGGCCGCCCCGGACTGACCATTGCCCAGCCGACACCCGTGGCCGGGGCCAGCGCCGCCGCGCTGCACCTGCCGCACTCCGCCGCCGAGGTCCACGTCGACGGCGTGCTCGACGACCCGGTCTGGAAGGACGCGGTCGTGATCGATCTCACGACGGAAACGGGCCCCGGCGAGAACGTGCCCGCCCCCGTCGAGACGCACGCGTACCTGGTCGAGGACGGAACGCGCCTGCTGGTCGCCTTCGACGCGCGCGACCCCCACCCCGAGACGATCCGCGCGTACCTGCGCGACCGGGATCGCGCGTACAACGACGACTTCGTCGGCATCGTCATCGACTCGTTCAACGATCGTCGCTACGCGTTCGAGTTCTTCGCCAACGCACTCGGCGTGCAGATGGACCTGACCAACGACGACGTGTCGCAACGCGAAAGCGACTCCTGGGATGCGATCTGGGACTCCGCAGGCAAGATCGACGGCCGGGGGTTCGTGGTCGAGATGGCGATCCCGCTGTCGCAACTGCGATTCCGCAATACCGACGGCGAACGCGTCTGGGGCATCGACGTGCTGCGGTTCAGGCCGCGCAGCGATCGGACACGAATCTCGAACAACGCGCTCGAGCGCGGACGCAACTGCTACCTCTGCCAGCTCGGCAGGCTGCAGGGGCTCGAGGGCGTCGAAGCGGGCAAGAACCTGCAGATCGTGCCGTCGTTGACTGCGTCCCGCGGCGAGAGCCGCGCGGACCCGCTGGTCGACCCCTGGCAGCGCGACGGCAAGACCGACGTCGGGCTCAACGTGCGCTGGGGCGTGACGGAAGCGCTTACCGCGAACCTCGCGCTGAATCCGGACTTCTCGCAGGTGGAAGCCGACGTCGCGCAACTCGACATCAACCAGCCGTTCGCGCTGTTCTACCCCGAGACACGGCCGTTGTTCCTCGAGGGGGCGGACTACTTCAGCACGCCGATCCAGGCGGTGTTCACGCGCACCGTCGCCGATCCGCGCATCGGCGCCAAGCTCACGGGACAGCCCGGCGATTCGACGCTCGGCGCGTTCGCCGCGGAAGACGAGGTCACGAACCTGCTGATTCCGGGGCCGCAGGACTCCTCGACCACGTCGCTCGACCAGTCGAACACGGCATTCGTCGGCCGCTACTCGCACAATACGTCCGGCGGCGCGCAGCTCGGTGCGCTGTTCACGAGCCGTAGCGGCGCCGGGTATCACAACCAGGTCGGCGGGCTCGACGGGCTCATACGTATCGGTGGCAGGCACACGTTGCGCGCGCAGTTCCTGCTGTCGGACACCGCCTACCCCACCGCTACGGCCACGACGTTCGCGCAGCCGCAGGGCGCGTTCGACGGCGCCGCGCGGCTGCTGCGCTACTCGTTCAACCACCGCGACTGGTATGCGGATGTCGAGTACCACAACTACGACGCCGGCTTCCGCGCGGATTCCGGCTTCCTGCCGCGCGTCGGCATCGAGCAGACGGACTATCAGGGTGCACGCGTGTGGCAACGCTCCACGGGCGACCGGGCATGGAAGCAGATCCAGCTCGGCACGCAGGGCGTTACGACGTACTCGGTCGACGGCTCGATGCTCGACCGCAACACCAACGCGTTCATGTCGTTCAACGGGCCGATGCAGTCGTACACCCGGATCGACGTGGGGCCCGCTTCGCGCGTGTGGAACGGCCAGCGCTTCGACGGCAACGGCAAGACGGTCTTCAGTCAGCTGCGGCCGCGTGGCGGCCTGAACGTGCAAATGTTCGTGCGCTACGGCGACGAGATCGACTTCGAGAACACGCGGCTCGCGCTGGAGCGGCGCTACCGCCCGAACGTCGAGTGGAACGTGAACCAGCACCTGTTGCTGCGGCTGCAGCACACGAAGGCCACGCTCACGGCCAAGACCGGCCCGCGGATCTTCGAAGCCAATCTCACCGACCTGCGCGTGACGTGGCAGTTCAACGTGCGCAGCTTCATCCGCTTCACGACTCAGCGGCAGGACGTCGAGCGCAATCTCGCGATGTACACCGACCCCACGACGCAGGCGCACAGCCTGACGGTCGGCACACAGCTGCTGTATGCCTACAAGCTGAACCCCCAGACGGTGCTGTACGTGGGCTACGCGGACGCCGGGCTCGAGGACGACCGCATGGTGGACGTGCTGCACACGAATCGCACGGCGTTTGCCAAGCTGAGCTACGCCTGGCTGCGCTGACGCGTCGACCGTCAGGGAGCGGCGCCGGGCCTTCGATCGACGATCAGCTGGAACTTGCGCGTGCGCGGGTTGACGGGCAGGTCGTCCGCGGCGACGACCTCGAAACGCACGTTCTCCATGCGCTTGTGCGCCAGAATCTCCCGCAGCCGGCGCGCCACGCCTTCGACGGCCGCGGCACGCGCCGCCGCATCGAGGCTCGCATCGAGGCACACCATGAATCTGAACTCGTCCTCGCCGGTGAGCTGCAGCTGGAAGCGCGCGACGCCGGGCACGAAGATCTCGTTGATCGTGTGCGGGCTCACGAAGTCCTCCACTCCGTCGCGATTGCGGAACTTCGGCTGCAGCTCGCTGCGGCCCACCAGGCTCTCGATCACGAGGTACGGCGCATGGGCGCCGGAGTCCACGGGCCGCAGGATGTCCGCCATGCGATAGCGGATCAGCGGCAGCGTGTAGTTGAACAGATTCGTGATGACCGAGTGATCGGGATGGAACTCGAACATCAGATCGTCGTCGTACAGCACGATATTCGAGCTGCCGGGCGGGGAGCCGCCGAAACCGAGGTGCTCGCTGCAGCCGTAGGTGTTCGTTAGCCCGCAGGCGAACGTCTGCTCGAGGAACGCGCGATCGGCTTCGGTCGTGACCTCACCGGCCGTGGCGATGTGCGTGAGGTAACGCAGATCGAGCGCGCCGTCCCTCTGCTGCTCGGCCAGGATCTTGAGCGCCGTCGTGTAGCCCGCGAGCACGTCGGGCTGGAACTCGTTCAGCTCCGCGATCGTGTCGGCCAGCGGCCGGTTGACCTCGAGCAGCTTGAGATCGACGAACAGACGCACGATGCCGCTGCGCAGCGCGCCGACGAGCGTCACGCCCGCGTAGTGCCCGTCCGTGGCCGCGAAATAGGCCATGCGGAACTTGCCCTTGCGCTTGCGCGGCGCGCCGCGGCCGCGCGGCCGGATGGCCGTGCCGCGGGCCCAGTCCTGCGGCGAGTAGACGAAGTAGCCCACCTCGCCCGAGGAGCCGGACGTGTGGATCACGCGGTACTTGCCCTCGAAGAGCTCCGTCGGATCCTTGGAGCGGGCCAGGAACGCCGCAATGGTCTGCTTCGTGATGCCGGGCACGGTGACGATCTCGTCGAAGCGCTGCATCAGCAGTGACTTCGTCAGAACCGGAAAGTCCCCGGGCTCACAACGCGCGACGTCGATGCCGCGCTCGGCGATGATGCTGCGGTAGTACGGCGACCGCGCGTTCACGTGCCGCACGAGGCGGCGAAACTTCCGGAGCTGGAGTGCCTCGAGCTCGGCGCGCGTCAGCGAGGCGTTGCGGCGCACCTCGCGCGCTTTACGGAATGCGGTCAGGAGCCCGGCGAACACGCGCGGAGCATGCGACAGGACACACTGCCACGTAAAGGCGCACGGGAGCGGGCACTGCAGCATTGACCGGTCCGACCGTATTCGGGATCATCGCCGCGCCTGCCCCAGCTCCCCTCGAGGGTCCGCTCCATGAACAAGATCGTCATCGCCGTCGTGGCAGTGATCGCCGTCATCCTGCTCGCGGTGCCGCGCGCGCTCGGCTCGTTGACCGAAACGCGCGTGCGCGAACGCGTGGCGGCACTGTCGTCCAACGGCGTGCTCTCGCTCGAGGTCAAATCCTACGATCGCGGCTGGTTCCACAGCACGGCAAAGATCGAGGTGGGCGTCGCTCCCGCCTACCTCGCGCAGATGGGCGCGGCCGGCGCCGCCGCGGCGGACGCCGCGCGGCACGCCACGATCGCGGTCGATTTCGCGCACGGCCCGGTCATGGTGCAGCGTGGGCTTCGTTTCGGCCTCTCGAGCATGGTGGCGAAGCTCGATCCCTCGACACCGGGCATCGAAGCCCTCGAGAAGCAGCTCGGCGTGCCCTACCTGTTCGAGTTTCGCGGCCACACGGGGTTTGGCGGCGCCGTCGCGTTCGACGCCGACGTTCCGCCGCTCGACGTCCCGGCCGGGCCGGCGCAGTTCAAGTTCTCCGGCGCAACCCTCGACGGCACATACGCCGGCGAGCGGCTGGTCTCGAACGCCCGCATCGATTCGTTCGAGTTCGTATCGCCCGGAGGCACGTTCGCGCTGCGCAATCTGCGAGCGAAGACGGACAACACGTTCCAATCGCCGTACGTGGCGCCCGGCGAGGCGGAGCTTACGATCGAGAGCGTCTCGGCGCTCGATCCCGTGCAGGGTGCCACGCCCGCGCTCCAGGCCGACCACCTGCGCATCGCGAGCACGGCCAGCACCAACGACGCGCACACGCTGCTCGACATGCGGGTCACGTACGATCTCGACCGCGTGCACGCCGTGGACACGGAGCTCTCGGGCGCCGCGCTGGGCATCGCCATGCACAATGTCGATGTCGAGGCGCTGACCCATTACGTCACGACGGTGCGCGAGCTCGGGGCGAACGCCACCCCGCCGGACCCGCAGACGCTGCTCGCGGCGCTCGGCACGGACATCGAGCGCGCGCTCGCGGCAGGCCCCGGCCTCACGATCGACCCGATCCGCTTCACGCTCGACGGCGAGCCGTTCGAGGGCCGCGTCGAGCTCACGACGAACCCCTCGCGCCTGCCGCCCGGCGGCGTGGCGGCGATCGATCCTGCGACGCTGCTGTCCCTCGTGAACAGCCAGGCGAACGTGCGTCTGTCGAAGCCGCTCGCGCGGCGCCTGGCCGCGCTCGGCGTCGAGAGTCAGCTCGGCGGGGACCCGCGCATGCCGCGGGATCAGCTGAAGTACCTGGCCGAGGCGCAGGCGGGACTTACGCTCGTGACGCTCGTGAACCAGGGCTTCCTGGTCGAGGACGGCGACGTGTACACCGCCGCCCTGAGCTTCGCGGACGGCTCCCTGACGCTGAACGGCAACCCGCTGCCGCTCGGCCTGCAATAGCGCG
This sequence comes from Gammaproteobacteria bacterium, assembly GCA_035548835.1. Taxonomy (GTDB): domain Bacteria; phylum Pseudomonadota; class Gammaproteobacteria; order Steroidobacterales; family Rariloculaceae; genus FEN-1219. The sequence goes on from DASZSB010000066.1 coordinate 17,611, forward strand.
CTACTCCTGCGCGGGCGGCGGCACGGCCTCCTCGACGGGCTCGATCGGCGCGGCCGGCTCCTCGCGGCGCACCTTGGCGGGCCGCGTACGTACGGAATCGGGCCGGGGGCCGCCCTGCTTCTCTTCCTTCAGGCTCTCGATGTCGCCCGGCGACAGCGGGTGGAAGTCACCGAGCTGGCACGTGAACCCGGGCTCGAACCGCGTGCCCCACTGCTCGAGCACGGTGATCACGTCGATGTTGCACAGCCGCCCGGCCGTGACGTTGTAGGCGAACCGGTCCCAGCGCTTGAGTCCGGGACACTTCCTCGGCAGGTAGTTGCGGTACGCGACCTTGTTGCCGCGCATGTAGAACACGATGGTCTGGTCGTCGAGGATGTCGGTCCGGGCCACGTTGTGCAGCTGCACGCACTCGCGCGGCGTGCGGTCGAACGCGGCCGTGTCCTCGTCGGCGACGACCGATGAGCCGGTACAAAGACACGCGAACGCCAGCGCCGAGAATGAAGCATACGCGCGCATCGAGGGGATCATGACGGCACCTCCACACCACCTGGATTCTTTATAGCGCAGCCGGCAGCCAACCAGAAGATCCCGCGCCCCCGGCGTTGCGTCAAATCGGCGGGGAGCCGCGACGGCCGGGAGTCCGGCAACTGTGAACATCCTCACGGCTCGGGCCGGCGCCTGCCGCCTACAGTGGGAGCATCTCCACGCGCCTGGGTACCGATCGATGAAGCTCGCCCGAAGCACCCCGGCCGCAGCGGCCGCACCGAGCCCTGCGCCCGCTTCGGAGCACATCTACATCAGCTCCGACGAAGCCCGCAACCCGGCCGTCACGGCCCGCACCGTTCGCGAGCGCGTCGAGCTGCGCAACCCCGTCCGCCGCACCCGCACCACGCTGGCCCTGTATACCGAGGGCTTCGTGGGCATCAGCGAGGAACGCGGTGGCAGGCTTCGCGACACGTTCCACCTCGACCTGCAGTACCTCGACCCCGTGCCGACGATCGAGCGCGTGATCGCACGCCGCTGGTTCCAGGCGATGCTCGCGAGCGGCGCGGTGGCCGGCCTCGCAGGGTTCCTGACACGCTTCGAAGCGCTGCAGACCGGCGCCTGGATCGCGCTCGGCGTCGGCGTGACCGCGGCGATCGGCACGCTGCTCGCGGGCGTGTACTTCAGCTATGAGAAGACCACGTTCTGCACGATCCACGGCCGCGCGCCCGTGCTCTCGCTGCTGGCCAACATCGGCGCCGTGAAGAAGGTTCGCGCGTTCGTGCCGGTGCTCTGCGCCGCGATCGAGGAATCGGCCGAGCAGATCGGCGACGACACGGCCGCGTACCTGCGCGCCGAGATGCGCGAGCACTATCGGCTGCGCGGCGACGGCGTGCTGAGCCAGCAGACGTGCGCGGACAGCACGGGCCGCATCCTCGCCCAGTTCGACGTCGAGATCTGACACGCGCCGCTCCGGCTATCATGGCGCCATGGCCGCGCCGCAAAGCCCGAATCCGCCCGCCGCCGTGCTCCAAGCCTTCGGGCTCGCACCCGATTCGCTCGCGCGCGCGACGTCCGGGCTCATCAACCCCACGTGGTACGCGCGCTCCACGCAGGGTGCCGAGCTCGTGCTGCAGCGCGTGAACCCGATATTTCCCGCGAAGGTGAACCTCGACATCGCAGCCGTGACCGAGCATCTGGCCCGCAAGGGGCTGCTGACACCGCGGCTCGTGCCCACGCGCGCCGGCGCGCTGTGGCTCGAGCACGAGGGCGCCGTGTGGCGCGTGCTGACGCGCATCGAAGGCGTGTGCCGCGACGCGCTCGAGTCTCCGGCGCAGGCGCGCGAGGCCGGCCGCGCCCTGGCCGAGTTCCATCGCGCCGTCGCCGATCTCGATTACACATTCCAGAACGCGCGGCTCGGCGTGCACGACACGCCGAAGCATCTCGAGAATCTCCGCGACGCGCTCGTGGAGCACGCGGCGCATCGCGACATCGCCGCGATCCGGCCGCTCGCGGAGCGCGTGCTGACGCTGGCCGCCGCGCTGCCGCCGCTGCCGCCCTGCGGCGACCGCATCGTGCACGGCGACCCCAAGATCTCGAACCTGATGTTCGACGGCGACCGCGCGCTGTGCCTGATCGACCTCGATACGCTGTCGCGCATGCCCGTAGCGCTCGAGCTCGGCGACGCGCTGCGCTCGTGGTGCAACCCGGCGCGCGAGGACGCGAAGAACGCGCGCTTCGTGCGCGAGTACTTCCAAGCCGCCGTCGGCGGCTACGCGGCCGCGGCGCAGGGCTTCCTGACCGAGAACGAATGGCGCGCGATCCCGCTCGGCACGCTGATGATCACCGTGGAGCTCGCGGCCCGCTTCTGCGCCGACGCGCTGCGCGAGCGCTACTTCGGCTGGGACGCCACGCGTTACGCGAGCGCCAGCGACCACAACCAGGCGCGCACGCGCGGGCAGCTGCAGGTCGCGACGAGCCTCGCGGCGGAGATGGGCGCGCTGGAAGGCGTCACGGCGCGGGCGTTCGGCGCCTAGCCGCGGCGATACCGCGAATGATGGAACGTGTACGTGCCGAGCAGGCGCTCGCCGGCCGGCGACACCGCGATCAGCTCGACGCGCTGCGAAGCCTTGTCGATGCCGCGCAAGTCGCGCGCCTTCGGCACCACCACGACCTCGCGGCTCGCGGCCGAGAAGCCGACGTCCTCGAGCCGCTGCGTGCGGCGGGCCTCGATCTCGTGGATCACGACGTCGAGCCGCTCCACGCCCTCGAGCGGCGCCTCGAGGTGCGCGAGCACGAGGTCGTCGTGCGGCGCGATCGTACAGTCGATGCTGCCCTGCGGCTCCATCCGGTACTCGCGCACGCGGAGCCCCGCGGCCTTGAGCCGCGCCACGAACTCCGGCGGCACGACGCCGGCCGCACCGCCGCCGGCGAGCAGCGCGCGGAACGCATCGCCGAGCGCGACGAGCTCGCCGAGCGCGGCGCTGCACTCGCGGCAGGCGAACAGGTGCTCCTCGACCTCGGCCTCGCGCTCGGCCGGCAGCTCGCCCAGCCAGTAGCCGAGCAGCTCGCTCGTCTCGAGCGGAGCGGCGCAGGTCACGCGTGCCTTCACGGTTCGGCGCCTCCGATGCAGCGCCGCAGCCGCTCCACGGCGCGATGCCGGATCACGCGCACGTTGCCGGGTGCCAACCCCAGCGCCTGCGCCACGGCTTCGGCCGGGCTGTCGTCGTAGAACGTCATCAGGACCACGGTGCGCTCGCGGTGCGACAGCGTTTCGAGGCAGTGCTCCAGGCGCTGCGTGTCGGGCGGCCCGGCGTCGTCGTCGCCCTCCGCCACGAGATCGGCGCCGTAAGTATCGAGCAGGCGCGCGCGGCGCGCCTCGCCGCGTTTCAAGTCGATCACGGTCTGCCGGCAGGCGCCGAGCACGAACGACGCGATGCGCTCGGGCTCGCGAATCTCGCCGCGACTCAGGCGATCGAACGTCATGAGCAGCACGTCCTGCACCAGGTCGTCGGCGCGCTGTGCGTCGCGCAGGTGCTTGCGGCCGTACAATCGCACGCGGGGCGCGAGGCTCGCGTACAGGCGCGCCTCGGCCGCCGCGTCCCGTGCGGGACCGGCCGCGATGATGCGGCGCGCGAGCGTCGCGTCGTCGTACGCGTTGTCGACGGCTTCGGTGGCCACACCGCGAGCATAAAGGACTCCGTTTCCATACCGGAAGTGTAACGAGGGGCCCGGTCGTTACACCTCCTGCAGTCCGCGGCAGACAGCCGCGCATCACCACGAGGGAGAGCTTCACCATGATCACGAATCCGCAGTCCGGCACGAACGTCGAGGAAGTGGCAGAGGGCATCTACCGCATCAACACGCCGATCCAGATCCCGGGCGCCGGCAAGTTCAACTTCAACCAGTACCTGGTCGTCGACGACGAGCCGCTGCTGTTCCATACCGGCCAGCACGGGCTGTTCCCGCTGGTGCAGGAAGCCGTGGCCAGCGTGATTCCGGCGGAGCGGCTGCGCTACGTGGCGTTCTCGCACTTCGAGGCCGACGAGTGCGGCGCGCTGAACGACTTCCTGGCCGCCTCACCGAACGCGGAGCC
>DASZSB010000067.1:0-8117 GCA_035548835.1 Gammaproteobacteria bacterium
CAAGGCGATCACGCTCGAGAAGACCGACCACTTCCTGATGATGGACGCGCCCGAGCGCTTCAATCCCGTGCTGCTGCAGGAGATTGCGGCGCTCGCGAACTAGGAGACGACCTCGTCCGTTTCGGGCACGAGCGGTCCGCAGCGCACCTGCATCCAGCCGAGGTCGATGTCGATCTGGCGCGCATCGAGCGAGGTCCACGACGAGGCGATCGGGGCCGAGGTGCCGGCGTCTTCGAGCAGCAGGATGAGGGCGTCGCGATCGGCCGCGAACGGCCAGTCCTCGCTGTGCAGCGAGAGCTCGAAATTGCGCTGGTCCGGTGTGGTGAAGCGCGCGCGACCGCCCTGGTCGTGCACGTCGAGGCGCGTGAGCGGGTGCAGGTCGGCCGGCTTGCCCGTGGCGGACCAGTCGATCCGGCACGTGAAGAGCCGCGCGTCGTTGGGCTCGAACCAGTTGTAGCCCATCACCTCCTCGACGAGCGCATCGTCGCTCTCACGCAGCAAGCGCCGGCGATACCAGTAGACCTCCGGGCCGATCACCATGCGGTAGTCGACGTACAGGTGCTCGCCGTTGGAATCGTCTTCGCAATCGAGCCCGATCGTACCGCCGCGGAACTGGTCGCCTTCCTGGCGCAGCACGAGGTCGCAGCCGTCAGTCGCCTGAACGTCGGCCGGCTTCAACTCGCGCAGCAGGCGCGGGCTGCGATTCAGCTGGCGCCAATGCTCCGGATTCTTGAACGTGTACGGAAATGCGCGCACGCGGCGCGCACCCTGCCCGTCCGGCTCGATCTTCAGCAGTAGCTGGCGACGAATCGCGGTCGGATCGTCGTGCAGGAATTCCTCGAGATACAGCACGCGCAGCCCGAGCCACGGCACCTGCACGCGCGCCACGACCGTGCGGACGCGCAGCTCTTCACGATCGGAGTACGTGGCCAGCCCACGGTCCGGCGAGACGACGACCTGCTCGCTCGAGTCGCGCACGCCTGGCCAGGTTTGCATGAGGGCGTCCGCGGCGGACTGGGCAGGCGTCGCGGGATGCGCGTCGATGCTCGCGGCAGGCTCGTCGGCCGCCGCGAGCGCAGCGGTGGCGCCACATGCAAGCGCGACGGCGATGCCGCGCATTGCCTCACGCCACCGCGGAACGCCGCGCCCGGGAAACGATTTCACGGCGCCCTCAGGCGCCGACGACGCGAATCAGACCTTCCTGCGCCGTGCTGGCAACGAGCCGACCCTCGCGAGAAAAGATGCTGCCGCGCCCGAACCCGCGCGCGCCCGAGCTGCTCGGCGAATCGAGCGCGTAGAGCAGCCAGTCGTCCACGCGCAGCGGCCGATGAAACCACATCGCGTGATCGATGCTGGCCATGATCGCCTTCGCGCTGAGAAACGACATGCCATGCGGCAGCACCGCGGTGTCGAGCAGGTAGTAGTCGGACACGTATGCGAGCAAGCGCCGGTGCAGCGATTCGTCGTCGGGAATCTTGTCGGGCAGGCGGAACCAGACCTGCCGCGCCGGCGGATGCCGGCTCGGCTCGATGAGACTCGGCAACGGCTGCACCAGGCGGAACTCGAACGGGCGCGGCTTCTCGACGAAGCGCTTCACCCGCTCCGGCAGCCGATCGACGATCGGCCGCAGCATTTCCAGCATGTCCGGCAGCTCTTCGGGCGGCGGCACGCTCGGCATGTCGAACTGATGCTCGAGGCCGTCTTCGACCACCTGGAACGACGCGGTCATGTTGAAGATCTGTTCGCCGTGCTGGATGGCGATGACGCGCCGGTTGGAGAAGCTGTGGCCGTCGCGGCTGCGATCCACCTCGTACACGATCGGCGCGTTGAAGTCGCCGCGTCGCAGGAAATAGGCATGCAGCGAGTGCACGATGCGGCCGTCGACGGTGCGTGAGGCGGCGGTCAGGGCCTGACCCAGCACCTGACCGCCGAACACTTGCGCCGAGCCGATGTCACGGCTTTCGCCGCGAAACAGATTCACCTCGAGCTGCTCGAGCTCGAGGAGCTTCAGGACATCGGCCGTCTGCGACTGCATGCTTGCCGGGGAAGGTCCGTCAACCGAACTTCAGCGTGCCTTTCATGAGCGCGCTGTGGCCGGGGAACGTGCAGAGGTACTCGTACGACTCGCCGGCCTTCAGCTTCGAGGTCGGGAACGTCACGGTGTCGCTCTGCCCGCCGCCAACGATCTTGGTGTGCGCGATGACGCGCGTATCGCCCGGCTTGATGTAGTTGTTCGCAAGGCCCGCGGACAGCCCGTCGTTCGCGACGCCGGTGGCGTCCGCGGTCTTCACGAGCGTCCAGTTGTGTCCCATGGAGGCGGCGGGCAGCTTGCCGACGTGCTTCAAGGTCACCTCGACGGTGGTGCAGTCCTTCGCGACGGTCATCTCCTTCTTGTCGTACTGCATGAGATCGTTGCCGGTGATCTCGAGCTTGCACACCTTGTCGGCCGCATGGGCCGGCGCCGTGAGCAGGAATGCGTTGGCCGCAAGCAGCGCGGCGGCAAGCAACGTCGTACGCGTGAGTTTCATCGCAGGGACTCCTTCGGGGTATCGATCAATCGGGAACTCCGAGCCGCTTGTGCATGACCGGGCTCGTCGTCGTGTACTGCAGGAACTGCTTCTTCTGTGGATACAGATGGTGCTGAATCGCGAACGCCGCGAGCGCCGCCTCGTGAAAGCCGGACAGGATGAGCTTCTTCTTGCCGGGATAGGTATTGATGTCACCGACCGCGAAGATGCCCGGCACGCTCGTCTGGAACTTCTCGGTGTCCACCTTGAGCGCCTTCTTTTCCAGCTCGAGGCCCCACTCGGCGATCGGCCCGAGCTTCGGATGCAAGCCGAAGAAGACGAGCAGCTGATCCGCGGCAATCGGCACCACATCGCCCGCGGTGCGCTTCACCTGCACGCCGCGCAGCGCGCCGTTGTCGACGACGAGGGCGTGCGCGATGCCCTCGACGTACTCCATGCGCCCCTGCTCGACGAGCTGGAACATCTTCGCGACCGAGGCGGGGGCGCCGCGAAACTCCGGCCGGCGGTGCACGAGCGTCAAGCTCTCCGCTTTCGGCGCGAGCTCGAGCGCCCAGTCGAGCGCCGAGTCGCCGCCGCCGAACACGACGAGACGCTTGCCATGCAGGAGGTGCGGGTCGCGCACGCGATAGCGGATGTGCGTGCCCTCGAACGCCTCCGCGCCTTCGAGCCCGATGCGCCGCGGCTGGAAGGACCCGACGCCGCCGGCGATCACGACGGCGCCCGCGTTGAAGGTGGTGCCGGTCACCGTGCGCACGAGGAACCGACCGTCCTCGCGGCGCTGCAGTTCCGTCACTTCCTGGCCGAGGTGGAACTGCGGATTGAACGGCTTGATCTGCTGCATGAGCCGGTCGACCAGCTCCTGCGCGCCGCACACGGGCAGCGCGGGGATGTCGTAGATCGGCTTGTCGGGGTAGAGCTCCGCGCATTGCCCGCCGGGATGCGCGAGCGAATCGACGATGTGGGCGCTGATGCCGAGCAGGCCGAGCTCGAAGACCTGGAATAGCCCGCACGGACCCGCGCCAATGATCACGACCTCGGTGTCGATGACGCCGGAGGCGGGAGTTGCTTCGCTCAAGATGCTGGCCAGACTACGCTTGGAAAAGGGCCGGGGATTATAGTACGAGCGCGGCGCCCGCCGCCGAGCCTGGGGGGAGGATCACCATGATCAAGCTCAACGTGAACGGCCAGGACGTCCAGGTCGATGCCGAGCCCGATACGCCTCTCCTCTGGGTTCTGCGGGACACGCTCGGCCTGACCGGCACCAAGTACGGCTGCGGCATGGCGCTCTGTGGTGCATGTACGGTACACCTGAATGGCCAGCCGACCCGCTCGTGTGTCACGCCGGTGAGCGCCGTCGGCGAACAGCGCGTCACCACCATCGAGGGCCTCGCACCGGACCGCTCGCATCCGGTACAGAAAGCGTGGCTCGAGCTCGACGTCCCTCAATGTGGGTATTGCCAGTCGGGGCAGATCATGTCCGCGGCGGCCTTGCTGGCGCAGAAGCCCCAGCCGACCGATCAGGACATCGACGATGCGATGGCGGGCAACATCTGCCGCTGCGGCACCTATCCGCGCATCCGCGCGGCCATTCACCGCGCGGCGGAGCTGAGCGGCGAGAAGACCAGCGGCTCGGCAGGCTGACCGCCTCGGCCACGACTCCAAGGGGGATCGCGTCATGAGTCTCGCTAGACGTGAGTTTCTGAAGAGCACGGCCCTCATCTCGGGCGGGCTGATCATCGGCATGCACCTGCCCGGCTGCAGCAACAAGCCGGCTGGTCACGCCGGTCCGGTGCAGCACTTCGACTACAACGCCTGGCTCAGAATCGGCACGGACAGCAGCATCACCTTCCTCTGCGACCGCTCGGAAATGGGCCAGGGCGTGTACACCGCGCTGCCGATGCTGATCGCGGAAGAGCTCGGCGTCGCGGTCAACCGCATCAAGGTGGAGTTCGCACCCGCGAACGTCGCGTACACCAACAATCTGCTCGGCACGCAGATCACAGGCGGCAGCACCAGCGTGCGCGACGCGTGGGAGAAGCTGCGCAAGGCCGGCGCGCAAGCGCGCACGATGCTGCTGACGGCGGCCGCCAAGGAATGGGGCCTCTCCCCCGCCAACTGTCGCGTCGAGCCGGACGCCACCATCGTGTCGCCGTACGGCAAGCGCGTGAGCTTCGGCGATGTCGCCGAAGCCGCCGCGAAGCTGCCCCCGCCCGAGAACGTCACTCTGAAGGATGCGGCGAGCTTCAAGGTCATCGGCACGGGCACGAAGCGCCTCGATACGCCATTGAAGGTGGACGGTCGCGCGCAATACGGCATCGACGTGCGGCTGCCGGACATGCTGTACGCCGCCCTCGCCCAGCCGCCGATGCTCGGCGGGAAGGTGAAGCGCTTCGATGACAGCGCCGCGAAGTCGATGCCCGGCTACAAGGCGACGGTGCAAACCTCCTCCGGCGTCGTAGTTGTCGCGGACTCCTGGTGGCGTGCGCGGAAGGCGCGCGATGCGCTGAAGATCGAGTGGGACCCCGGCCCGAACGCACATCTGAGCGATGCGTCGATCATGCAGAGCCTGCGGCGAGCCGCGCCTGCCGCCGGCAAGGTCGCGCGCAAGGACGGGGAGGTGGATGCGGCGCTGAAGAGCGCCGCGAAGAAGATCAGTCGCGAGTACCAGCTCCCGCTCCTCGCGCACGCAACGCTGGAACCGCAGAACTGCACGGCCGATGTGCGCGCCGACAAGTGCGACATCTATGTGCCCACGCAGATCCAGCTCGTCGCGCAAGCGGCGGCGGCGCAAGCCGCGGGCCTCAAGCCGGAGCAAGTGAACGTCCACACGACGTTCCTCGGCGGCGGGTTCGGGCGGCGGCTGGACGTCGACTTTATTCCGGCCGCCGTGGAGGCGTCGAAGGCCGTCGGCAAGCCGGTGAAGCTGCTGTGGACTCGTGAGGACGACACGACGCACGACACGTATCGCCCGCCGGCCTTCGACACGGTCCATGCCGGCTTCGACAAGGAGGGGCGCCTCACCGCGTTCAAGCTGCACCTCGTCGGACCCTCGATCACGGCGCGCCTGTTCCCCGCCGTCGTCGAGAAGGCGATCGATCCGTTCGCGATCGAAGCCGCGGCGAACTATCCGTACGACGTGCCGAACGTGCAGGTCGACTATCTGCAGCACGAGATCGGGATCAACGTCGGCTACATGCGCTCGGTGAGCCACGCGCTCAACTGCTTCGTCGTCGAGAGCTTCATGGACGAGCTCGCGTGGGAGGCCAAGAGAGATCCGGTCGAGTTCCGCATGGGCCTGCTCGCGAAGCAGCCGCGCTACCGCGAGGTGCTGCGCATGGCCACGCAGGAAGCGCGGTACGGCTCGCCGCCCAAGGGCCATTTCCACGGCGTCGCGGTAATGGAGGGGTACGGCACGTACATGGCGCAAGTCGCGGAAATCTCCCTGCAGCCCGACGGCAGGGTCAAGGTTCACCGCGTCGTCTGCGCCGTCGATTGCGGCCAGACCGTGAACCCCGATACCGTGATGGCCCAGGTCGAAGGCGCAATCGTGTTCGGGCTCTCGGCCGCGCTCTGGGGCGAGATCAACCTGCAGAACGGCCGCGTGCAGCAGACGAACTTTGATACGTACCGCTTGGTGCGCATGCCCGAGGCGCCACGCATCGACACGTATATCGTCGAGAGCTCCGCCGCGCCGGGCGGCATCGGCGAGCCGGCCACCGCGCTCATCGCGCCGGCCGTCGCGAATGCGATCTATGCGGCCACGGGCAAGCGCCTGCGCTCGCTGCCGCTTGCACGGCACAGACTGGCATGATGCCTCACTTCAGGAGAACGACTTGACCTCGAACGCCGATCTTCACGCCCGCCGCCTCGCCGCGATTCCTCGCGGTGTCGGCAACTCGCTCGCCGTATACGCAGACCGCGCATCGAATGCGGAGCTGTGGGACGTCGAAGGCAAGCGTTACATCGATCTCGCCGCCGGCATCTCGGTCTTGAACACGGGACACGTGCATCCGAAGGTCAAGGCGGCCGTGGCCGCGCAGCTCGAGAAGCTGATGCACACGTGCTTCCAGGTCACGCCGTACGAGAGCTACGTCGCGCTCGCCGAGCGCTTGAACGCGCTCGCGCCCGGCCCGACGCCCAAGAAGACGATTTTCCTGACGACCGGCGCGGAGGCGGTGGAGAACGCCGTCAAGATCGCGCGCTTTCACACGAAGCGCTCGGCCGTCATCGCGTTCACGGGCGGGTTTCACGGCCGCACGCTGCTCGGCATCAGCCTCACCGGCAAGGTGCAGCCGTACAAGGCGGGCTTCGGGCCGATGGTGCCCGAGATCTTCCACGTGCCGTATCCCATGGCGTACCACGGCATCACGGTCGAGGATTCGCTCGATGCGCTCAACCGGCTGTTCAAGGCGGACGTCGATCCGCAACGGGTGGCCGCGATCATCATCGAGCCGGTACTCGGCGAAGGCGGTTTCTACCAGGCGCCGCCGGAGCTGATGCGCAAGTTGCGCGCGCTGTGCGACACGCACGGCATCGTGCTGATCGTCGACGAGATTCAGGCTGGCTTCGGTCGCACGGGGAAGATGTTCGCGGTCGAGCACTCCGGCATCGAGCCGGACATCATGACGATCGCGAAGAGCGTCGCGGGCGGCGTGCCGCTCTCGGCGGTCATCGGCAAGGCCGACATCATGGACGCGCCCGGTGTCGGTGGCCTCGGGGGCACCTACGCCGGATCGCCGCTCGGCTGTGCTGCCGGCCTCGCCGTGCTGGATGTGATGCGCGAGGAGAAGCTGCTCGAGCGCGCGCAGGAGACCGGTCGGTTCATGGTGTCGCGGTTGAAGGGATTGCAGGCGCGCTTCCCCTGCATCGGCGATGTGCGCGGGATCGGCTCGATGGTGGCCATCGAGCTGGTCAAGAACCGCCGCCCCGACTCACCCGACCCGGAGCTCACCAAGGCGCTCGTGCAGGCGGCCGGGCGGCGCGGCCTGATCATTCTCGCGTGCGGGATGTACGGCAACGTCATCCGCTTTCTCGCGCCGCTCACGATTTCCGACGCGCTGCTGAAGGAGGGCATGAACCTCTTCGAGCAGGCGCTCGGGGATGTCGTGAATGCCGAGGAAGGCAAGACGAACGCGGCGGCCGTGAACGCCGCGTCGGCCTAGCGAGATTCGGAGATTCGCCCCGCGGCGCGCGGTGCGGATCGTCGCTCGGCGTTGAACACGCGCTCGGTCGCGGCCCGAATGTCGCTCGGCGCTTGAGTCGCGCTTGGCCGCAGCGCGAATGTCGCTCGGCGCTCGAGTCGCGCCCGGTCGCGGGCGCCGATGTCGCTCGGGGCTCGAGTCGCGCTGGGTCGCGGCGCGGATGTCGCTCGGCGATGGACCCGTGCTGGGTCGCGCGGCACGGAGGCGCCGCTGCACGACTCGCGAAGCCCGGGCCGTGGGCCCCTCGCGGGGCCACTCGGCTAGGCGCGTCCCGCGTTCGCGTCCGTCGGCGTGTGGAAGTACTCGCTCTCGGCGGCGAGCTGCTCGACGAGCTTCTTCAGCTCCGCCATGCGCCCCTCAGCGGTACTGATTGGCATGCAATCCTGGC
>DASZSB010000068.1:0-11678 GCA_035548835.1 Gammaproteobacteria bacterium
GACAGGACGTCGCCGACGCAGCCTACAGGGACGTATTCACGGCGGTGCCGAAAGGCCCCTCTCACACCTCGCTGCACCCACTCGCCTCGTGACGCTCAACGCGCTACTGGCGCGCTGACGAAGATAAGGAACGGACGATGAGAGAGCAGGAGTTGAACTTCGACGGCATCGAGCGTGTGCCGCTCGCGACGTTCACGGAGAAGGCGTACCTCGACTACTCGATGTACGTGATCCTGGATCGCGCGCTGCCGCACATCGGCGACGGGCTGAAGCCCGTGCAGCGCCGCATCATCTACGCCATGAGCGACCTCGGCCTGTCCGCCGGCCAGAAGCCGAAGAAGGCCGCGCGCACCGTGGGCGACGTGATCGGCAAGTTCCACCCGCACGGCGACACGGCGTGCTACGAGGCCATGGTGCACATGGCGCAGCCGTTCAGCTTCCGGTATCCCCTGATCGACGGTCAGGGCAACTGGGGCTCGCAGGACGATCCGAAGTCGTTCGCCGCCATGCGCTACACCGAGGCGCGCCTCACGCGCTACGCCCAGGTGCTGCTGAACGAGCTCGAGCAGGGCACGGTCGACTGGCAGCCGAACTTCGACGGCACGCTCTCCGAGCCGAAGCTGCTGCCGGCGCAGCTGCCGAACCTGCTGCTGAACGGCACGAGCGGCATCGCGGTCGGCATGTCCACCGACGTGCCGCCGCACAATCTGCGGGAGGTGGTCGCTGCGCTGACGAAGCTGCTGGACGACCCCGACACCACGCTCGGCGAGCTCATGAAGAGCATCAAGGGGCCGGACTTCCCGACCGGCGGCGAGCTCGTATCGAGCCGCGCGGACCTCGTGCAGATCTACAAGACGGGCACCGGCACGCTGCGGCTGCGCGCGCGGTTTCGAGTAGAGGACGGCGAGATCGTGATCGAAGAGCTGCCGTTCCAGACCTCCGGCGCAAAGGTGCTCGAGCAGATCGCGGCGCAGATGACGGCCAAGAAGCTGCCGATGATGGAGGATCTGCGCGACGAGTCGGATCACGAGAACCCGACGCGGCTCGTGCTGGCTCCGAAGTCCGGCAAGGTCGATTTCGACGCGCTGATGAACCATCTGTTTGCGACCACCGACCTCGAGCGCACGGTGCGCGTGAACATCAACGTGATCGGCATGGACGGCCGCCCGGCCGTGTACGGACTGAAGCAGCTGCTGGAAGAGTGGCTCACGTTCCGCACGGACACGGTGAAGCGCAGGCTCCAGCACCGTCTCGAGCGCGTCACGCAGCGGCTGCACATCCTGGACGGCCTGCTGATCGCGTACCTGAACATCGACGAGGTCATCCGGATCATCCGTACCGAGGACGAGCCGAAGCCCGTCCTCATGAAGCGCTTCAAGATCACCGACGTGCAGGCCGAGGCGATCCTCGAGCTCAAGCTGCGGCACCTGGCCAAGCTCGAAGAGATGCAGATCCGCACCGAGCAGAAGGGGCTTGCGGAGGAACGCGAGGACCTCGAGCAGACGCTGAAGTCGAAGGCCAAGCTGACGAAATTGATCAAGGCCGAGTTGGCCGAGCTCGCCGAGAAGCACGGCGACAAGCGGCGCACGGTCATCATCGAGCGGGAGGCGGCGCAGGCGATCGCCGAAGCGGATCTCGTCGCGAGCGAGCCCGTCACGGTCGTGCTCTCCGAACGCGGCTGGGTGCGCGCGGCGAAGGGTCACGAGGTCGACGTCGCGGGTCTCGCGTACCGTTCCGGCGACCAGTTCCTCGCGGCCGCGCGCGGCAAGAGCAATCAGCTGGCAGTGTTCATCGACAGCACGGGCCGCGCCTACAGCGTGGGCGCCCACACGCTGCCTTCGGCGCGCGGGCAGGGCGAGCCGCTGTCGAGCCACTTCAATCCGCCGGACGGCGCGAGCTTCCGAGCCGTGCTGATCGGCGCGCCGGAAGATCGCTGGGTCGTGGCGTCGTCGGCCGGCTACGGATTCGTCGTGAAGCTCGCCGAGCTGCATTCGAACAAGAAGGCGGGCAAGACGGCGTTGCGCGTGCCGGAGGGCGGAACCGTCGTGCCGGCGTCGCCGGTCGGCAGTGAAGACCTGAAGGGCGTGCGCCTGGCCGCCGCATCGAGCGACGGCCGTCTGCTGGTGTTCCCGTTGAAGGAGCTGCCGGAGCTCGCCAAGGGCAAGGGCAACAAGATCCTGTCCGTGCCGGCCAAGGACGGCGTCGTGCTGGCCGGCATCTGCGTGCTCGGCAAGGATCAGTCGCTGCGGATCGATTCCGGCACGCGCCACATGGTCATCAAGCCCGCGGACCTCGCCCACTACGCGGGCGAGCGCGCGCGCCGCGGCATGGCGCTGCCGCGCGGCTGGCGCACGGTGGACAGGCTCAGCGCCGAGCCGTAGCGACGTCCGCGAGCACCACTTCGGGCTCGTGGACGTAGTGGCCCTGCACGTAGGCCGCGCCGAGCTGGAACAGCACGGCCATCGTGTTCGCGTTCTCGACGCGCTCGGCGATCACGGGGATCGCGCGCTTGCTTGCGGCCGTAATGAACACGCGTACCTTTTCCTGCTGCATCTGATCGCCCGCCAGGTTCTCCATCAGCGAGCCGTCGAGCTTCAGATACTGCATCGGCGTGTTCAGCAGGATGCGCCCGGAATCGCGGCCCACGCCGAAGTGCTCGATCGCGAACAGGTGCCCGCGTGCGTTCAACAGCTGCGCGAGCTCCTGCGTCTGGGTCAGGTACTGTGTCGCGTCGTCTTCGCTGACCTGGAAGCACAGCTTGCCGGGGTTGACGCCCGAGCTCTCGACCGCCTTGGCGAGCCAGTCGGGCAGCGTCTTGTCGACGATCGACTCGTTCGACAGCTTGATGAACGCGCAATCGAGCTGGTTGTGCGCGCAGAACGACAGGCTGGCCCCGATGACCCAGCGATCGATCGCGCGCAGCAGCCGGTTGCGGAACGCGGCGGGCATGAATTCGGCGGCCGCGACTTCCTCGCCCTGCGGATCGACCATCCGCAGCAGCGTGTCGTACATGACCTTCTGCTCGCCGTTCAGGCTCGCGATCGGCAGATGCACCAGGCGGAAGCGGTTCTCGCGGAGCGCGGCCTTGATCTGCTGCACCCAGAGCTCGTCGAAGCGCTGCACGCGCGTGCTCTCGTCGGAGGTCTGCTCGAGCATCACGCGATTGCCGCCCTGGTCGCGGCCGAGCTGGTTGGCGCGCTTTGCGCTCGCGAGCAGCGCATCGAGCCGGTCGGTGCTTGGGCCCACTTCCGCGAGGCCGATCGTGCAGGTCAGGGATACGGTGTTGTGCGCGCTCTCGTAGACGCGGCCGGCGATCTTCGTCAGCGCGTTCTGCGCCCAGGCCTCGACGTCGCGCAGCGAGCCGCGCTCGAGGAACAGCGTGAACACCTGGCCGCCGAAACGGCCGTACAGATCCTGCGGCTGCGTGAGCTCGCGCAGGAGGTCGGCTATCTGGATCAACACGTCCTCGGTGGCCAGCGGACCGATCTGGTCCTCGAGCTCGCGGAACTTGTCGGGCCGCAGATAGACCAGCGCGCGTACGCCGCTGCGCGGCGCCGTGTCGAGCCGATCCGTCAGCACCTCGAGGAAACGTCGTCGATGGAAGAAGCCGGTGGCCGGATCCTTGTGCACGACCTGCTCGACGATCGCTTCCGGCTCCGGTGCCTCGATCTTGGGGCGTGGGACGCTGAGCTTGATGGCCGGTTCGCCGTCGACCGCCGTGGGCTCGAGCTGCACGTCGAGCGGCAGCGAGCCTTTGCCCGTGCGTGCCACTACCCGGACGGGCTCGGCTTTCCACTGGCCCTTGGCGCACGCGATCAGCGCGCCCTTGAGCGCAGCCTGGCTCGCGGCTTCGAACAGATCCATCATCGGCACGCCGAGCAGATCGTCGGGCTGCGGGTAGCCGAACAGGTCCGACCAGGCCTGGTTCGCGTCCACGAGGATGCCTTCCTGCACGTGCGCGATCGCGTCGACCGAGCCGGCCATGAAGGCCTTGAGCTGCTGCTTGTACTGATTCGCCGAGGTCAGCGTGTGGTTCAGCGCCCGCTCGAGACGGAACGCGCGAAGCTCGCGCTCCGCGACGCTGCGCAGACGCTGCGTCTGGCCGAGCGACACGAGGTCCTGTGCGCCGGCGAGCAGCGCATCCGCGATCTCGGCTTCCTCGGCGTTCTTGGCGACGACGATCAACGGCACCGGCCGGGCCGCCTGCTGCTTGACCTTCACGATGTCGCGCACGGGCGCGGGCAGGCTGTCGGCGAAGAAGAAGAGCAGCTGCGGCTCGGCCGCGTCGATGGTCTCGGCCAGCGACTCGAGCTTCGTGACCCATTGGCAGCGCACCGGGTGCCCGCCGTCGCGCAGCGCTCGGTTCACGAGCTCGACATCGTCTTGGCGACCGCTCAGGACGATCAACGGCACCGGAGCTTGGGTCATTATCGGAATCGAAGAACTCGCCGAGCGGGAGTTGCAGTTTAAGCAGTGAGTCGCCCGCTCAGAGGGACGCGAGTCACAAACGCCGTGGCGGGTTTGCCGCGCTCAGGCGAGCGGAGTTTTACTTAACTCTCCGGGGACCTCGCGTACGAACCTCGGCACGAGGTAGCCGGGCAGCCGTGCGCGCAGCTGCTCGATCAGGTCGATGCCCCGGGCTTCGGCGACATCGAAGTGCGCGGCGCCGGCCACGGGGTCGAGGGCGTGCAGGTAGTACGGGAGCACGCCGCACTCGAACAGACGCCGGCTCAGGGAGGCCAGCGTATCCGCATCGTCGTTGACCCCGGCCAGCAGCACCGCCTGGTTCAGCAGCGCGTCGACGTGCTGGCGCAGCGTCGAGAGCGCGGCCGCGACGCCGGCGTCGAGCTCGTTCGGGTGGTTGCTGTGCAGGACCACGACCGTCCGCAGTCCGGTGTCGTCCAGCAGGCGCAGCAGGTCCGTGTCGATGCGCTCCGGGATCACGACCGGAAAGCGCGTATGGATGCGGACCGTCGTGGCCTGCGTGGTGGCGACCTTTGCGAGCAGCTCGCCGAGCCTGCGGTTCGACAGCGACAGCGGGTCACCGCCGCTCAGGATGACTTCGTCCACCCCGGGGCCGGTCCGCAGCGTCTCGAGGGCGGGCTCGAAGCCGCCGCGCGCCGCGAGCTGATCCTGGTAGGGAAACTCGCGCCGGAAACAGTAACGGCAGTGGATCGGGCAGGCGCCGCTCGCGATCAGCAGCGCGCGCCCGGGATATTTGCGGATCAGGCCATGCGCGGCGAGCCCCTGCTCGCGGACGGGGTCGGCGCAGAAGCCCGCGACCGGCTCGCGCTCCGCCGCCCGCGGCAGCACCTGCCGAAGCAGGGGGTCGTCCGGGTCGCCGCGCCGCATGCGGGCGACGAACCCGCGCGGCACCAGCAGCGGAAACTCCGCATCGGGCAATGTCGCCAGCCGTTCCGGCGGCAGATCGAGCAGCCGTGCCAGTTCGGCCGGGTCGCGGACCGCGTCGCGCACGGCTGCTTGCCACGCCGGCAGCGCCAGCGCGGCCGCCGCCTCCGGCGGTGCGGCCGGGGGGGGCGCCGTGGCTTGGTTGTCGACAGGGAGGGGGATGGGTGAGCCCTCGCAGGTTCGTGTTCCGCTGCGCTTCTTAGTATGATGCCGCGCTGTTTCAGCAGGCGCGACTCGCATGGCAGTTTACAGCACGAACGAATTCAAGAGCGGCATGAAGATCCTGCTCGACGGCGATCCGTACACGATCCTCGAGAACGAGTACGTCAAGCCGGGCAAGGGCCAGGCGTTCAACCGCGTGAAGGTCCGGAACCTGAAGACCGGCCGCGTGCTCGAGAAGAACTTCAAGTCCGGTGATACCGCCGAGGCGGCAGACGTCGTCGACACGGACATGCAGTATCTCTACACGGACGGCCAGTTCTACTACTTCATGGTGCCGGACACGTTCGAGCAGGTTGCCGCCGGCGAAGCGGCCGTGGCCGACGCGAAGCCGTGGATCAAGGAGCAGGAGAGCTGCATCGTGACGCTGTGGAACGGCGTGCCCCTGTACGTGGCCGCCCCGAACCAGGTCGAGCTCAAGATCGTCGAGACCGATCCCGGCGTGCGCGGCGATACCGCCACCGGCGGTCAGAAGCCCGCGAAGCTCGAGACCGGAGCCGTGGTGCGCGTGCCGCTGTTCATCAACGAAGGCGAAGTCATCCGCGTCGACACGCGCACGGGCGCGTACGTCTCGCGCGTCAAGCAGTAGTCTCACCGTCCTCGGGGCGGACGTGAGCGAAGCTCACGACCGACGCGACGTCGGTGTGTCCCGTTGCGAGCGCGATCAGCCGATCGAGTCCCACGGCCACACCCGCACAGTCCGGTAGCCCCGCCGCGAGCGCCGCGAGCAGTGCCTCGTCGATCGGTGGCGCGGGGCGGTTCGCCGTGCGTCGCGCCGCGAGATCCGCCACGAACCTGCGGCGCTGCTCCGTGGCGTCGCAGAGCTCGTGAAAGCCGTTCGCGAGCTCGATGCCCCTGCCGAACACCTCGAAACGTGCCGCCACGGGCGGATGACCGGGCTTCAGGCGCGCCAGCGCCGATTGGCTCGCGGGATAGTCGTACAGGAACGTCAGCGCGTCGGCCGGGAAGCTCGCGGGTACCACGGTGGCCATCGCGAGATCGAGCAGCGCGTCGTGACCGAGCCCGGGCGGCACGTCGATGCCGACGGCGGCGAGTCGCGCGGCCAGCTCCGGCGTCGGGGCGTCCGCGCCCACGCCGAGCGCTGCCGCGACCGCCTCGCCGTAGCGAATACGCACGCTGCGCAGCGGAGCGCCGTGCCCCGCCGCGGCGAGCACGCTTCCGAACAGCGCTTCCACCTCGGTCATGAGCCGCATCTCGTCCCAGCCGACGCGGTACCACTCGAGCAGCGTGAATTCGGGTTGATGCCAGCGGCCGAGCTCGTCGTCGCGGAACACGCGGCAGATCTGATAGATGTCGCCGCTGCCGGCCGCGAGCAGCCGCTTCATGGCGAACTCCGGTGACGTGTGCAGGTACTGCCGCCGGCCGAGGCTCCTGACCTCGGCCACGACGCTCTCGAGTGCCGGGTCGGTCACGCCGGCCGATGACAGCGCGGGCGTCTCGACCTCGAGCGCGCCGCGCGTGGCGAAGAACGCGCGAATGGCCGCGAGGATCTCCGCGCGCGTGCGCAGCGTGGCATGAGTGGCCGTGGCAACGTAGCTCACCGATCGGTGCCTTGCTGTTCCGTCAGTTCGGCGAGCGCCTGTCCCATGCGAACTGCGCTGCCGCTGTCGGTTCCCGGGAGCCATCGGGCGTTGGCGGTCATGAGCACGATCACGGTCGAGCCCATGTTGAAGAGGCCGATCTCGTCGCCTCTTTGCACGGGCAGCGGTGTGAGCTCGCGCCACTCGCGCGCGGTT
This sequence comes from Gammaproteobacteria bacterium, assembly GCA_035548835.1. Classification (GTDB taxonomy): domain Bacteria; phylum Pseudomonadota; class Gammaproteobacteria; order Steroidobacterales; family Rariloculaceae; genus FEN-1219. The sequence goes on from DASZSB010000068.1 coordinate 7,386, forward strand.
CCGCTCGGGATCTCGCCGTGCGCGAACGTGCTGATCGACGACACGTTCAGCGCGCCCACGAAGACCACTGCCATCGGCCCCTGCGCCGTCTCGAACCAGCAGACGACGCGCTCGTTGCGGCAGAAGAGCTGGCCGATCGCCGCCGCCGTCGCGCGGCTCACGCTGAAGCGGTCCCCGGGGATGTAGCGCGTGCGCACGAGGCTGCCGGCGACCGGTGCGTGCACGCGGTGATAGTTGTGGGGTGCGAGATAGATCGTCGCGTACGTGCCGTCGTGCAGCGACTCCACCGCACTTCCCGTTTCGCCGAGCAGGTCGGCGAGGGAGTAGTCGCGGCCCTTGGCCTGCAGCAATCGGTCGCGTGCGATCGAGCCATGCTCCGTCAGCACGCCGTCCGCGGCGGCGACGAGCGTTCGCGCGTCGCCTTCGATCGGCCGGCTGCCCGGCCGGAGCCTGCGCGTGAAGAACTCGTTGAAGCTGGCGTACGCGTCGAGATCCGCAACCTCGGCCTCGCGTAGATCGACGCGATACGCGCGTGCGAACCAGCCGATCAGCGGCCGCGTGAGCCAGCGACGACGCGAGCGCGTCGCGCGGTACACGACCGCCGACGACAGGTTCTTCGGGATCAGGTGCTGCGACAGCCACACCCACGCGGCGGAGGTCATGCGGTAGGGCGAAGCAGGCGGATCTTCAGATAGTCCGCCGCGAAGACAGCGGGGTCCTGCGGGCCTTTCGCGACGGCGATCCAGCGCGCGTCCGCGTCCAGGAAATAGACGGCCGTGCCGTGCACGATGTTGTAGCGCGCGCCGTCGTGGGCGTGTTTCTCGACCGTCACGCCGAGCGCTGCGAGCAGCGGCTCGAGAGCTGCGTCGGCGGCGGTGGCGCCGATGAAAGCGGGGTCGAAGTTGCCGAGGTAGGCGGCCATGCGATCGGCGCTGTCGCGTGCCGGGTCCACGCTGATGAACAGGACCTTCGGCGGCGTGAGACGCGGCGCGCGGCGCGCGAGCTCGGCGCGCGCGTCGGCCAGCGCCTTCAGCGTCAGCGGACACACGTCCGGGCAGTTCGTGAAACCGAAGAAGACCAGCGTGAAATCGCCGCGCAGATCGCCGAGATGCAGCGGCTGGCCTCTGGCATCCGTCAGCGCGACGTCGGGCAGCGCGCGCGGTTCCGGCAGCAGCGTGGTGGCCTGCAGCTTGCCGCGTGCGCCGTGCGGCAGCATGAACATGGCCGCGACGAGCACGACGAGGGCGACGACGAGGATTCTGAGCATGCCGGCGAGCACGGCTCGAATTATCGCACAAGGGGTTATGATGCGCGCCGCATGAATGCAGCGGAGCTCGAGTCGAAGTTGAGGACGGCACGCGATTGCGAGGCGTGGATCGCGGCCGTGGCGGCGTTCTTCACGCAGCACGGGCTCGTTTTCGGTCACGGAACGGACAACGCGGGCGACGAGGCTTACTGGCTGCTGCGGCACCTGACGGGTTGGCGGGATCTCGACTGGCGCGTGGCACCTGCCGCAGATCTCGTGCCGCGCGCCGTCGAGCTCGCGCGGCAGCGGGTCGAGACGCGCAAGCCGCTCGCATACCTGTTGCACGAAGCGTGGTTCGCGGGGCTGAAGTTCTTCGTCGACGAACGGGTGCTCGTGCCGCGGTCGCCTCTCGCCGAGGTCATCGAGCGTGGCTTTGCCCCGTGGTGCGCGTTGCGACCCGGCGACCGCGTTCTCGATATCGGCACGGGCAGCGGCTGCATCGCGATCGCAGCCGCGCACTACTGCCCGGACGTGCGTGTCGACGCCACGGACATCTCTGCGGCCGCGCTCGAGGTCGCGAAGGTGAACGTGGCGCAGCATGGGTTGGCGGACCGCGTCGGGCTGATCGCTGCCGATCTGTTCCCGCCCGGCGAGCAACGTTATCGCGTGATCGTGTCGAACCCGCCGTACGTTCCGTCGGCCGAGGCGGCCACCTTGCCGCCGGAGTATCGCCACGAGCCCGAGATCGGGCTCGTGAGCGGCGTAAGCGGCTTCGATGCCGCGGAACGGATCATCCGGGGCGCCGCGGCGCGGCTCACGGCGGACGGAGTCCTGTTCCTCGAGGTCGGCGCCGGAGCGGACGCGTTCGCGGCCGCGCATCCGCGTCTGCCGCTGATCGCGATCGAGTTCGAGCGCGGGGGCGACGGCGTGTTCGTCACGACGGCCGCCGAGCTCGAGGAATTCCTTCGCGGCGGCTAAGCGCGCATCATTGGCGGTCTATTTATATATGAGGGGCCGGGCGGTGACCGGCACCGGGTAGCGACATGGCAGGCGACACGTACGGTCGATTGTTCACGGTGACGACGTTCGGGGAGAGTCACGGACCCGCCCTCGGGTGCGTGGTCGACGGCTGCCCGCCAGGGCTGGCTCTCACGGAAGCCGACATCCAGAAGGACCTCGACCGGCGCCGGCCGGGGCGTTCGAAGTACGTCACGCAACGGCAGGAGCCCGATCAGGTGAAGATCCTGTCGGGCGTGTTCGAAGGGCAGACGACGGGCACGGCCATCGGCCTGCTGGTCGAGAATCGCGATCAGCGCAGCGGCGACTACTCGAAGATCAAGGACACGTTCCGCCCGGGTCATGCCGACTACACGTATCAGCAGAAGTACGGCATCCGCGACTACCGCGGCGGCGGCCGCTCGTCGGCGCGCGAGACGGTCATGCGCGTGGCGGCCGGCGCGATCGCACGCAAGTACCTGGCCCTGCATCTCGGCGTGAGGATCCGCGGGTATCTCGCCGAGATCGGCCCGTTCAAGCTGCGTGCGCTCGATCTCGATCAGGTCGACGAGAACCCGTTCTTCTGTGCCGATCCTGCAATGGTGCCGCAGCTCGAGATCTTCCTCGACGAGCTGCGTGCCGCCGGCGATTCGATCGGCGCCCGCATCAACCTGATCGCCTCCGGCGTGCCGGTGGGATTGGGCGAGCCCGTGTTCGACAAACTCGAGGGCGAGATCGCGAAAGGACTCATGAGCATCAATGCCGTCAAGGGCGTCGAGTTCGGCGACGGCTTCGAATGCGTACGCCAACGCGGCAGCGAGCATCGCGACGAGCTGACGCCGGACGGGTTCAAGAAGAATTCCTCCGGTGGCACGCTCGGCGGAATCTCGAGCGGCCAGGACATTCTCGTCAGCATGGCGCTGAAGCCCACTTCGAGCATCCAGGTGCCGGGCTCGACGATCGATCGGGAAGGCCGTGCTGCCGAGATCGTGACGACCGGGCGCCACGACCCCTGCGTCGGCTTGCGCGCCACGCCGATTGGCGAAGCCATGCTGGCCCTGACGTTGATGGATCACTACCTGCGGCATCGCGCCCAGAACGCCGACGTGCGCTCGGCCGTGCCCGTGCTCGGGCGCCAGCAGAAGTCCTGACGCAAGGCGGGCGCGCCCGTTCCGCCGCCCGTCGCCGTCGCGCGCGTGCGGCCGAGAGTCGCAACGCGTGGGCCGACGCGGCTATTATGGTAAATGTTCGTCGAAGTCGATTCGCACGCCCGATTCATGCTGAAACTCGAACAAAGGTCACAGTCCGCCCGTTCCAGAAATTGTTAAATTCCGCCGCGGATGGGTCTCTGGGTGTCCTCGGAAAGGGGGCCGCAGCGACCGCGGACATTTTGGTAAATCAGATTTTTATGTAAGGTATCTTTCGGCCCGTTCGAGGAGTTGCGCTGTGGCGTGCTTCCTCGGCCGCGGACGGGGATGGCCGAGTAGCTAGGGAGATTGCATGAGAGCACTGGCACGTTGGGGCATCACGCCGCTGCTGGCCGCTCCCGTCGGGGCATGGGCGCTGGGACTGGGCAACATCGAGCTCAAGTCGGCGCTCAATCAGCCGTTCCAGGCGCAGATCGAGGTCGTCTCCGCGACGTCGGACGAGCTGCAGGGGCTCAAGGTGGCGCTGGCGCCGGCCGAGATGTTCGACCGCTACGGACTCGACCGCCCTGCGTTTTTGCAGAATCTCGAGTTTCGCGTCGTCGCGGACCGCAGCGGTCGCGGCGTCGTGCAGGTCACGTCCCGCGAGTCCATCACCGAACCGTTCGTGACGTTGCTCGTTGAAGCCTCGTGGCCGCGCGGCCGCGTGCTGCGCGAGTACACCGTGCTGCTCGACCCGCCGGTTCTGTTGCCGGCGCCCACTGCGCCGCAGTCCGTCCAGCCCGCCGAGACACGGCCGGCTGCCGGCGGTGCGCCCGGTGGCACGATCAGCCGCCCGGCGCCGCAAGCGCCGGCCCGCCAACCCGTGCCGGTGCCCGAGCCCGCGCCGCAGGCGGCGCCGGCGCC
>DASZSB010000069.1:0-27941 GCA_035548835.1 Gammaproteobacteria bacterium
ATGCGCACCACGTCGCCCCGCACCAGCTGGCGCGCGGCCAGGGAGGACCACGCGCCGTCGCGCAACACACGAACCGCGACCTCGAGCTTCTGGCGCAGTGCGGCCACCGCCGCCGATGCGCGCTGCTCCTGCACGAAACCCAGCACGGCGTTCACGACGAGCAGGCCGAGCGCGACGTACAGGTCGGCCCACTTGTGCAGCAGCCACGACAAGGCGGCAATCAGCTCGATCATCCACGCCGACAGTCCCCAGAACTTGCCGAGCAGCTGGACGAGCGGATGGCGCCTCGGCTCCGGGATGTCGTTCGGTCCTTCGCGCGCGAGGCGCGCCGCGGCGTCAGCGCTGCCGAGTCCGGCAGGCGTCGATCCCAAGCCCGCGAGCGCGGCCTGCGCGGTGGGTGCGGGCGCTGACGATGGGATACCGGACGTTGGTCGCTCCATGCGCTGGTCCAGGGTGGGCCCGGAATGGGGTATCCGCAGCGTAGCGCCGCGGACCCCGAGAAACCTAGCGCGGCCGCAATTTGTGATGCGTGCCACGCCCGCCCCGGACGGGTTCCCCTAGGCTGGCCGTTCGACCATGCGACACGACGGCCGCCAACGTAGGAGCATCGCGACCACGCTGGCATCGCTGGCTGCGTGTCTCGTTGCTGGCTGCGCAGTCGCCCCGCCCGAGCCGCCAGCGTCGGCGCCGCCACCCACGGCGAGCACGCCGGAACCGGCTCCCACTCCTGTGCCGGCGCCGCCCAGACAGGCGGCGCGACCGAAGCCGCCGCCCGCACCGGCGCGCCGCGACATCACCGTGGTGTTCGATACCGAAGCCGCGAGCGCAGCCGCAACGGCAGCGGCAATCGCGGACGCGTTGCCGGCGAAGGACTATCGCGTCGTGACCGTCGGCTCCACGAGCCTCGCGCCCACTGCGCCGCGAGCGCAACCGGCCGTCGTGATCGCCGTCGGGCTCGCGGCCGTCGACGCCGCCAGAGCGCGGCTGCCGGGTCTGCCAATCGTGTTCTGCCAGGTGTTCGCGTACGAGGACGTGCTGAAAGACGGCGGCTCGATCTGGGGCGTCCACTCGCTGCCTCCGCTCGAGCTGCAGCTCAAAGCGTGGCGCGGCATCGATCCCAGGCTGCGCAGCGTGGCCGTGATCCTCGGCGAGGCACGCAACGAGCTCATGGCCGAAGCGGCCGCGGCAGCCGCCGCGGCCAACGTGGAAATGCGGTTCGAGACATCCCACTCGGACCGCGAGACCTTGTATCTGTTCAAGCGCATGGCGACCCAGGTCGACGGTCTGTGGCTGCTGCCCGACAACCGTGTGTTGAGCCCCGGCGTGCTGCGCGAGCTGATGAGCTATGCGAGCTCCCACGGCGTCGGCGTGCTGGCGCTGAACGAATCGCTGCTGCGCGTCGGCGCTCTCGCGAGCGCGGTCGCCGTGCCTGCGGACATCGCCGCGACCGTGCGTCGCGTAGCCGAGCGCGTCGCCGCGGGCAAGACGCAGGACCTGCCCCCGATGACGGCGCTGCATGCTGCCGAGCTGCGCGTGAACCCCACGGTCGCAGCCGCGCTCGGTTTGCCGCACCCCGCCGACGCCCACTGGGTAGTACGTGACGCCGACTGACGCGAAAGTGCCGCCGCGCACGCGCAGCCTCGTCACGGAGGTCCTGGGCGTCCAGCTCGCGATCGCGGCACTGATCGGCGTGATTGCACTGCTCGGTCTTGCGTGGACCTCGGGCTCGGTGATCCGCAACAACCTCGAGCACTGGGCCACGCAGTGGGCCAACGAGCTCAACGAGCTCGGCGCGCCGTTCTACCTCGCCGACAGCTCGGAGACGGTTCTCGACGTAGAGCGCTTCGTGGCGAAATACCCGGAGATCGAGCGCGTCAGCTGGTACGACGCCGACGGCCGCGCACTACAGTCACTGAAGGATACGAACCCCTCCGACGCCGCAACGGATCCGATCGATGCGCAGCAAGTTGCGGAACTGACGGCGCTCGCGGGCACGCCACGGCCGTACCAGCTGACGCAGGACGCCGCGAGCACGCAGCGCTACCGGCTGCTCGGCCCGATCTGGACCGAGTCGCTGCCCGGTGACGGATTGTTCGACCTCGACCTCAAGGCGCCGAAGACCTCCGTGCGCCTGCTGGGCTTCGTGAGCGTGGATCTCGACTTCTCGAGCTACCAGAGTGCGTTCCTGCCCCGCCTTGCGCTCGCGAGCGCCGTGCTGCTCGCGCTGCTGGTGGGCTCGTGGGCACTCGGGCGCTGGTTTCTGAAGCGGGCGCTCGCGCCGCTCTCGGCCCTGCAGGGTTCACTGGCACGCCTCGCAGCGGGCGAGACGGATCTGAAGTTTCCGGCATCGCCGCACTCGGAGCTCGACGCGATCGTCACCGCGCTCGAGAACACGACGCACGCGTTGCAGAAGCGCGAACGCCACCTGCTGCACCTCGTCAATCACGACCAGCTGACGGGCCTGCCGAACCGTCACCGCCTGATCGCGGAGCTCGACGCGGCGATGGCGAAGTCGGCCACGGACGGCATGAAGTGCGCGCTGTTCTTCGTGGACCTCGACCAGTTCAAGTACGTGAACGACACGTGCGGCCACGCGTCCGGCGATCATCTGCTGCAGCTCGCGGCGCAGCAGCTGCGCTACGCCGTACGTCCGGACGATCTGGTGGCACGCTTCGGCGGCGACGAATTCGTCGTGCTGCTGCGCAACGTGTCGCGCACGGACGCGAAGCTCGCCGCGGCCAAGGTGCTGGAGCTCATGCGTGGCCTGAAGCACGTGGAGCAGGGTCAGGTGTTCCACCTGCAGTGCAGCATCGGGGTCGCGACGTTCGGGGGTGCGCGGTTCGGCGCGCAGGAAATCATCGCGCAGGCGGACATGGCCTGCCAGACCGCAAAGGCGCATGGCCGCAACCGGGTCGAGTTCTACAGCACTGCGGGCAAACAGAGCGAGCAGATGGCACGCGACATCGACTGGATGAATCGCCTGCGCGCCGCGCTCGAGCACGACGGATTCGAGCTGCACTACCAGCCTCTTCTGCACATCGAGAGCGGCACGGTGGAGCACTATGAGGCGCTGCTGCGGCTCAAGACGGAGCATGGTCTCGTGAGCCCGCCCTCCTTCCTGCCGGCCGCGGTCCGTTTCGGTCTGATGGCCGACATCGACCGCTGCGTGCTGCGGCGGGCCGTGAGCGCGCTGGGGGAGTTCCAGTCCACGCGTCCGCAGCTGACGCTGTCCGTGAATCTGTCGGGCTTCGCGTTCGAGGACGACTCACTCGGCAGCTACGTGAAGCGGCTGCTCGACGAGCACGGAGTGTCGGGCGAGAGGCTCGTGATCGAGATCACCGAGCAGCTGGCCGTGCGCTTCGCAGCCAACACGGACAAGCAGATCGCACTGCTGCGCGAGCTCGGCTGCCGGCTGGCCATCGACGACTTCGGCACCGGGTACAGCTCGTTCAGCTACCTGAAGCGCCTGCCCGTCGATTACCTGAAGATCGACGGCTCGTTCATCCGCGGCCTGCCGCGCGATCGCGTCGATCAGGCCATGGTGCGCATGGTCGGAGAGGTCGCGCGCGCCGCCGGCATGCGGACGGTGGCCGAGTACGTGCACAGCGCCACGACTCTGACGCTGCTGTCGAAATACGGGATCGATTACGCGCAGGGTTTCTACATCGGCAAGGCGACCGCGCGCCCCGAACCGGTGACGGTGGAGTGGCAGCACGCCGAGCAACGGTTGCGACTCGAGCGCTAGTGCACGGCCGCGAGCGGCCGCGGTTTCTCGACGACGAAACCCTGCACGAAGTCCACGCCGAGCGCGCGCAGCGCCTCGAACGACTCCTGGTCCTCGACCTGCTCGGCCACGACCTGGAAATCGAGCGAGCGGGCGAGCTTGACCATGGCGGCCACCATCTCGCGGTTCACGCTGTCGTCCTCCAGATTGCGGGTGTACGTGCCGTCGATCTTCACATAGTCGAGCGACAGGTTCTTCAGGTTCGAGAACGAACCGATGCCGCTGCCGAAGTTGTCGAGCGCGAACTTGCAGCCGATGCCGTGCAGCACGTTGATGAAGCGCTGGGCGTGATCGAGCTGGCTCACGACCGCCGACTCGCGCGCCTCGAAGCAGATGCGCTCGGGATTCACGCCCGTGTGGTCGAGCACGTCCACCACGAACTCCAGGAAGTCCTCGTCGCCGAGCGTCTGTGCCGAGAGGTTGATGTTGCACGTGCGCCCGGCCGGCACGTGGGGCGCCCCGCCTGCCAGCGCGGTCAGCGACGCCTGCACCACCCAGCGGTCGATGTGCGACATCAGCTGATAGCGCTCCGCCGAAGCCAGGAAGTGCGCGGGCGAGATCGCCGCTCCCGACTCGTCCCGCATGCGCAGCAGAATCTCGGCCGCCGGGCCCGCGGCCCCGCGGCCGCCGAGCGCGATGATCGGCTGCACGTACAGCTCGAAGCCGTTCTCTTTCAGCGCGCGCTGCAACCGTTGCAGCCACTGGATCTCGCCGCGCTCGCGCGCGACGACCTCGTCGCGCGACGAGTACACGTGAATGCGGCCACGGCCCTGCTGCTTGGCCACGTAGCACGCGGAGTCGGCGGCGGATAGCACACTCTCCGCCGAGCCGCTGTCCTTGGTGACCTCGACGAGGCCCACGCTGACGCCCACGTCGAACGAATGGTCCTGCCACGCGAAGCGCTGGCTCGCGACCGACTGGCACACGTCGTCCGCGATCTGCCGCGCCTTGTCGATCGGGCAACCCGCCAGCAACATCGCGAACTCGTCGCCGCCGACGCGCGCGACGGTGTCCGAATCGCGCACGCGCTGCTTGATCAGGGACGCGATCTCGCGCAGCAGGTTGTCACCGGCGATGTGGCCGGCCGTGTCGTTCACGAGCTTGAATCGATCGAGGTCGAGATAGCAGACCACGTGGCTCACGCCTTCACCGCGCGCCGAGTCGAGCGCCGCCTCGAGGCGCCGCTCGAACTCCGTGCGATTTACGAGGCCGGTCAACGCATCGTGGCTCGCCTGGTACGACATCTCCCGCGCGAGGCCGCGCAACTCGCTGACGTCGTGGAAGATCACCACGCAGCCGGCGACCTGTCCGTCCGGACCGCGGATCGGGGACGCCGTGAGCTCGGTCGAGAACTCGCGATCGGCGCCCTTGCTGAGCAGGAACGCACGCCTGCCGAGGTTCACGCGCCGCCTCTCGCTCAGACACTTGGCGACGGGGTCGCCGAGCGAGGTGCGGTCGACCTCGTCGACCAGCGTCAGGATGTCGGGCAACCGCCGGCCGATGCCCGACGCGCGATTGACGCCCACGAGCTGCTCGGCCGCTTCGTTCATGTAGTCGATCGTGCCGTTGCGATCGGTCGTGATGACGCCTTCGCCGATCGATTCGAGCGTGATGCGCGCCTGCAGCTTGCTGCGGCCGAGCGAGGCCTCGAGGCTCTTGCGGTGAGTGATGTCGCGCGCCACCGTCAGGAGGGCCGGCTCGCCGTTGAAGACGATGCGCTTGCTGTGCAGCTCCGCCCATAGTCCCTGCTCGTCGCCGCTGATGAGCTGGACCTCGAAAGGCGCCAACGCCTCTTCGGTGCCGATCAGGCTCGTGTGTTTACGCATGAGCGCGCGATACGCGGGCCGCAGCAGGTCGGTAATGGGCTTGCCGACGAGCGTGCCCGCATCGACGCCGAAGAGCTCACCCCCGGCACGATTCGCGAACAGGATCGTGTTGGTGTGGATCAGGGCGACCTCGGGCAACGTCTCCGCCAGGGCGTCGAACAGCGGCGTGCTGGCAGGCGGCGGCTCCGCCGGCGGCAGCGCCGCCGCGGCGAGCGCCTCGTCGGCGCGATCGAGCAACCGGTTCATGCTGGCGGAGATGTCGACGAACTCGCTGGCCCGACCGTTCACGGCGATGCGGCCGCTGGCCTGGCCTGCCGCGAGCAGATGGTGCAGGTCTTCCTTCAGGCGCTCGATCTCGCGCACGAATGGACGCCGGGACGCGGCCCAGACGAGCGCGACTACGAGCAGCAGCAACAATACGGCCGCCAGCGCGACGATGGGGTCATCGAGCAGCTGCGTCATGCGCGTTCCGGCGGCGGTGCTGGCACGTCAGTGCGGGGCCCTGTGTTGTCAGCCGTTTGTCCGGCTGAGTTTGTTGTTATCTTCGTCGGGCGCAGTTCGGCTGCGGTGCTGCGGCGATCCATGCCCGCCGGGTTGCAACGTACTGTTTCCCCGGCGATTCAAGATACCGCAACCGGCTTGGAGCGTCGCTGCAAATTGACCATAATTCTTCACAGACCGCCTTGTGGGCCGAAACTAAACTCCGTACGCTAGCCCGTTCGCTCAAGCCCCAATCTCACCGCGAAAACACCCATGAATTTCGAAGTCGCACGCGCCCAGATGCTCGGCCAGCAGATCAGAGCCTGGGAGGTCCTCGACGAAAGGGTGCTACGGGTGCTGCGGGAAACTCCCCGCGAGCAGTTCGTCCCGGAGGACTACCGGGACCTGGCCTTCGCCGACGTCGAGATTCCGCTCGGCCACGGCCAGGCGATGCTCGCGCCCAAGATCGAGGGACGGCTGCTGCAGGCCGTTCAGGCCGAACCGATCGACGACGTTCTGGTCGTCGGCACCGGCAGCGGCTTTCTGACCACGTGCCTCGCCCGGCTGGGCAAGCACGTCGTCAGCGTGGACATCATCGGCGAGTTCGTGACCAGTGCCCGGTCCCGACTGGCCGACCATGAGGTCCGCAACGTCGAGCTCGAGGTGGCGGACGCGCTGGATCTGTCGTATGCCGGGCGTTTCGACGTGGTGGCCGTCACGGCCTCGGTGCCGGAGCTTACCGACCATTTCGTCAAGATGCTGCGGCCGCAGGGTAGACTGTTCGTCGTCGTCGGCCGCGAGCCCGTCATGGAAGCGAAGCTGATCACGATGCAACCGGACGGCAGCACGACCACCGACAACCTGTTCGAGACCGTGCTGACGCCGCTGATCAACGCGGAGCGGCCGGAGCCATTCGTTCTCTGATCGAGAGAACCGGAGCACTTCCATGTCCGGTGTTCCGGAGCTGACACCCACGGAGTTCACGCGCCGCTGGCCGTCAAAATCCGACGGCGAAGTGGTACTGCTCGACGTTCGGGAGCATGTCGAGCTCGAGATTGCCGCCATCCCGGATGCACTGCACATCCCGATGCGGGACATCCCGGGCCGGCTGGCGGAGCTGGATCGGGGCACGCCGGTGGTCGTCATGTGCCATACGGGACGACGCAGCCTCATGGTCGCGCAATATCTGATCGGGAACGGCTTTTCGCAGGTCTTTAACCTGAGGGGCGGTATCGACGCGTGGTCAACGGAGATAGATCCCCAGATAGCTCGCTATTGAATCGACGAAACTCAACGAAAACGAATTGAAGACAGGGATACACATCATGCCGAACACACGACCACTCGTGGCCCTCGCGATCGTGGCGCTCCTGGCCGGGCCGGCGTCCGCCGCGGAGAGCCTGCTCGAGATCTACCAGCGCGCACTGCAGAACGACCCCACGATCCGGGAGGCGGAGGCCCAGTACCGCGCCCAGGCGGAAGCGAAGCCGCAGGCACGGGCCTCGCTGCTGCCAGCGTTGAGCTTGGGCGGCACCGTCTCGAACCAGTACTCCGATACCAAGGGCGGCGTCATCGTGGGTGGCAGCGTCCTCGGCTCACGATCCGTCTTCGATTCGGACACTCACGGCTGGACCGTGAACCTCACGCAGACGATCTTCGACTGGGGCCAGTACACGACGCTGCGGCAGGCCGACAAACGCGTCCTGCGCGCGGAAACCGACTACGAGGCCGCCAAGCAGGCACTGCTGATTCGCGTGGCCACGGCCTATTTCAACGTGCTGGCGTCGAAGGACGCTCTTGCCTCGGCCGTATCGGCACGCGAAGCGATCGCGCGGCAGCTCGAGCAGGCGCAGCGCCGGTTCGAAGTCGGCCTGATCGCGATCACCGACGTCCAGCAGTCGCAGGCCGGCTATGACGACTCGGTGGCGGCCGAGATCCAGGCACAGCGCGTGCTCGCCACCTCCTACGAGCAGCTGCGCGAGATCATCGGCGACATGGTCACCGACGTGGCCGCACCGACCGACCAGCTGCCGCTGTTGTCGCCGGACCCGGCGAGCCCCGAGCAGTGGGTCAAAACGGCTCTTTCGCAGAACCTCGCGCTCGTATCGACGCGTATCGCCGCCGAGGTCGCGGACTACGACATCCAGATTCAGAAGGGAAGTCGCCTGCCGAAGGTGAACCTGCAGGCCTCGTATTCGACCAGCATGAGCGACCGCCTGTCGACCCTGTACCAGGGCACTCAACCGCCGTTCATCCAGAACATTCCGCAGAAGCCGGAAGGCCACAGCTGGCAGATCAACATGCAGTTTCCGCTGTTCACGGGCGGCCTGAACCGCTCGCGCATCGAGCAGGCGGTCTATACGCACCGCGCGGCATCCGAGGAGCTCGAGCGCATCGCCCGCCAGACGGAGCGGCAGACGCGTGACGCCTACCTCGGCGTGATCTCCGAGATCTCGCGCGTGCGCGCACTGAAGCAGTCGGTCGAGTCCAACCGCACGGCGCTGCGCGCCACGGAGGCAGGCTTCGAGGTCGGCACGCAAACGACCGTCGACGTGCTGACGGCGCAGAAGAACCTGAGCGCGGCGGAGACGTCGTACTCGCAGAGCCGTTACAGCTACATCCTGAACGTGCTGACGCTGAAGCAGGCAGCGGGCAACCTTTCGGTGACCGACGTCGAGCAGGTCGACGGCTGGCTGCACTGAGAGAGTGACGCGTTTCGGGGCGCATCCCCGAAACGCGTCAACGCCGGGTCTTGGGGCGTTGCAGCGAATCGATCAGCGCGGTGGTCGACCGCCCGGGCTTGAAGCCGAGCACGCGCACCTCGCCGCCGTTGCGCTGCACGGTATCCGCACCGGCGATCTGATCCACGCGATAGTCGCCGCCCTTCACGAGCACGTCGGGCAATACCTGCTCGATCACGCGTGCCGGCGTGTCCTCGCTGAAAGCGACCACCCAGTCGACGGCCGCAAGCCCTGCCAGCACGGCCATGCGATCCTCGAGCGGCGTAACGGGCCGGCCCGGGCCCTTGAGCCGCGTGACGGACGCGTCGTCGTTGACGGCCACGATCAGCCGATCTCCGCACGACTTCGCTTCTTCCAGGTAGCTGACGTGCCCCGCGTGCAGGATGTCGAAGCAGCCATTCGTGAACACGATGCGCTCGCCGCGGGCCTTTGCTTCGGCTACCAGCACCAGCAGCTCGGGCAACTCGACGAGGCCGCGACCGCCGCTGCCCTGCACGTGCAGCGCGTGCTGCAATTCCGAGCGGCTCACGGTGGCGACACCGATCTTGCCGACCACGACGCCGGCGCCGAGGTTGGCGAGCGCGGCGGCCGCGGGAGCGTCGAGGCCGGCGGCCAATCCGGCGGCCAGCAGCGCGATGACCGTGTCGCCGGCGCCGGTGACGTCGAACACCTCGCGCGCCTGCGTCGGCAAGGTCACAGGCTCGGCGTCGCGCTCGAACAGCGTCATGCCCTGCTCGCCGCGCGTGACGAGCAGCAGCTCGAGATCGAGCTCGGCCCGCAGCGCCTGACCCTTCTGCAGCAAATCGGCCTCGCTCGCGCAGGCGCCGACGACGGCTTCGAACTCGCTGCGGTTCGGTGTCAGGGCGTGCGCGCCGCGGTACCGCCTGAAATCCGCGCCCTTCGGGTCTATCAGCACCCGCACCCCCGCGGCCCGGCAGGCGGCAACCAGCTCGACCGCGCGGCTGAGAGTGCCCTTGCCGTAGTCCGAGAGGATCACGGCATCGGCATCGCGAAGGTGCCGACCGAACAGGGCGGCGAACTCCGCCGCACAGGGTTCGAGTGACTGTTCGGCATCGACGCGAATCAACTGCTGGCTCCGCGCGAGCACGCGCAACTTGTGAATCGTCGGCAGGCTCGTGGACCGGACGAGGTCGCAGTGGACGCCGCGTTGCTCGAGCAACCGCGTCAGCAGCTGCCCGCGTTCGTCCGCGCCGACGACGGCCGTCAGAACGGTGTGCGCCCCGAGCGCCGCGATGTTCAGGGCGACGTTCGCGGCCCCGCCGGGACGTTGCTCCGCAGAGCGCGTGCGCACCACGGGCACCGGCGCCTCCGGAGAGATGCGCGCGGTGTCACCGAACCAGTACTCGTCGAGCATCGCGTCGCCCGCGACGAGCACGCGCAGTCTCGAGAAATCTGGGATTGCGGGAGTCACCGTGAACCGACTTCGGTAGCGTGGCGTTGCGCCATTCTACTCAGTTTTGTGAGCAGAGCATGCCGAGCGGAAAAAGGGTCCGCCCCGATTCAACTCGAGGGGCGGACCAACGGCGGACCGGCAGAAACGCAACGTCGGATCAATACCGGCGGCCGAGACAATTCGCGTCGACCGTCAGCCGCACTTCGAATAGCCGCAGTTCAGGCAGGTCATGCAGCCGTCCATCATCACGGCAGCCGCCGTGTTGCACTTGCCGCAGAGCTGCGCTCCCTCCGGGAACGAGCTCTTGGCGAATGCGTCCTTCTGGCGATCGCGCCCCTCGAAATCGGCGCGCTTCTGCGCGATGAAGTCCTGCTGCTCCCTGCTCAAGTCCGGGCCCTTGAGCAGGCCGATTTCGGTCAGGTGCTTTTCGACGATATGGCCGAGCTCGGCGATGATCGACGGCATGAACCGGCCACCCGGCTGCCAGTAGCCGCCACGCGGGTCGAATACGGCCTTGAGCTCGTCGACCAGAAACGTCACGTCACCACCCTTGCGGAATACGGCCGACATGATGCGCGTGAGCGCCACGATCCACTGGTAGTGATCGAGGTTCTTCGAGTTGATGAAGATCTCGAACGGACGCCGCTGCTCGTGCGGCGTGCCTTCGTTCAGCACGATGTCGTTGATCGTCACGTACATCGCGTGGTCGGAGACCGGCGTCTTGACCTTGTACGTGGAGCCGATCAGCACCTCCGGACGCTCGAGCTTCTCGTGCATCCTGATGACGTTCGACTCGCTGCTGCGATCCGTCTCGGCGGCGGGCTTCGCCGCCGGCTCGTCCGCCTTGGCGACGGCGTACTTGACGATCTTCCTGTCGATGATGATGCGTGCCATGAATGTCAGCCTCAGAGTTTGCCGTAGTAGCCCTCTTTGAGGGCATCGAACAGGTTCGCCGCCGTGTGAGTCTCGCCGTCGTACACGATTTCCTCGTCGCCCTTGGCTTCGATCGTCGTGCCATCCTGCAGCGTGAACCGATAGGTCGTGTTCTTCAGATCCTTCTCTTTGACGAGCACGCCCTGGAACGCCTCGGGGTTGAAGCGGAACGTGGTGCAACCCTTCAGGCCCTTCTCGTACGCATACAGATAGATGTTCTTGAAGTCTTCGTACGGGTAGTCCGTCGGCACGTTGGCCGTCTTCGAGATCGATGAATCGATCCACTTCTGCGAAGCCGCCTGAATGTCGACGTGCTCGCGCGGCGTGATGTCCTCCGAGCTCACGAAGTAGTCCGGCAATCGCTCACCGGGCTTGGTCGAGCCCGGCATCGCTCGCGGGTTCACGAGCGCGCGGTAGGCCAGGAGCTCGAACGAGAACACGTCGATCTTCTCCTTCGTCTTCTTGCCCTGGCGAATCACGTTGCGGAAGTAGTGGTGCGCGAACGACGGCTCGATGCCGTTGCTGGCGTTATTGGCCAGCGACAACGAGATCGTGCCCGTGGGCGCGATCGAGCTGTGATGCGTGAATCGCGCGCCGTGGCGCTCCAGCTCGTCGACCAGCTCCGGCGCAACCTCGCGCACGCGCTGCATGTAACGGCTGTAGCGGCTATGGAGAACGCGGCCTGGAATCTTCTGCCCGACCTGCCAGCCGTCGGCGCGCATCTCCGGACGTTTGCGCAGCATGTCCTCCGTGACCTCGAACTCCTCGAGCAGGATGGGCGCTACGCCCTTTTCCTTGGCGAGCTCGAGCCCCATCTGCCACCCGGCGATCGCGAGCTCGCGCGAGACTTCTTCGGTGAAGCGGACGGATTCCGGCGACCCGTAGCGCATGCCGAGCAGCGTGATGGCCGAGCCGAGCCCGAGGAAGCCCATGCCGTGGCGGCGCTTGCGCATGATCTCGTCACGCTGCTGGGGCAGGGGCAGCCCGTTGACATCGACGACGTTGTCGAGCATCCGCGTGAATACGCGCACGACCTCGCGGAACTCGTCCCAGTCGAAGTACGCGTGATCGGTGAACGGCGCGACCACGAACTTGGTCAGATTGATCGAACCCAGCAGGCACGCGCCGTACGGCGGCAGAGGCTGCTCACCGCACGGGTTCGTGGCGCGGATGTCCTCGCACCACCAGTTGTTGTTCATCTCGTTGACGCGATCGATCAGCACGAAGCCGGGCTCCGCGAAGTCGTAGGTCGAGGACATGATCACGTCCCACATGCGCTGCGCGGGCAGCGTGCGATACACGCGGCAAGCCACGAGGCCGCGATCGTCCGTGATGTAGTTGCCCTTGCTCGGCCAGTCGCGCCACACGACCTGCGCGGGGTCGCCGAGATCGATGCCCTCCTCCTCCGCCTCGCGCCCAGTCAGCGGAAACGCGAGCTGCCACGGCTTGTCAGCCTTGACCGCCTGCATGAACTCGTCGGTGATCAGCAACGACAGATTGAACTGGCGCAGCCGACCGTCCTCGCGCTTGGCGCGCACGAAGTCCATGGCGTCGGGATGACCGACATCGAACGTGCCCATTTGCGCGCCGCGCCGGCCGCCGGCCGACGACACCGTGAAGCACATCTTGTCGTAGATATCCATGAACGACAGCGGACCGGACGTGTAGGCACCGGCGCCGCTGACGTAGGCGCCGCGCGGCCGCAGCGTCGAGAACTCGTAACCGATGCCGCAACCGGCCTTCAGCGTGAGTCCCGCTTCGTGGACTTTGTCGAGGATGTCGTGCATCGAGTCGCCGATCGTTCCGGAGACCGTGCAGTTGATGGTCGACGTCGCGGGCTTGTGGTATTCGGCACCGGCGTTCGACGTGATGCGCCCCGCCGGAATCGCGCCGCGTTGCAGTGCCCAGAGGAATCGCTCGTACCACTCGCCGCGCTTGGAAGGCTCCTCGACCGCGGCGAGGGCCTTGGCAACGCGCTCGAACGTGCCGTTGATGTCCCGATCGACGGGCTCACCCGACTTGGTCTTCAGACGGTATTTGGTGTCCCAGATGTTGAGGGACGCTTCCTGCAGAGCAATATCCGCAATTCTGGTCGCTTTGAGCTCGAACGCCATGTTCATAGTTGTCGCTTCTCCCCCCGCTACCCCCGGCTCGACGCCGTCCCCGATGTCGGCTCAACGCTGGACTGGCTTCGCGTTTCTCAGCGCAAAAGACATCCCGCTGGCTGCAGGTGCAGCCTTGAGCCCGGCACGAATTCTTTGAAAAGTGGTGGCACAAGATCTTGTGCCACTGGGCGGTAGAGTAGGCCCGCCGCCAAACCGTGTCAAGGCTTTATGACAAAGTTCTTTCATAGAAAAAATCATTTATAAACAATGCCTTGCTATGCTCACCTCAAAGCGACATGAAAATTTCCGGCGACTCCGGCTGATCGGTAACGGATATTCGGGACCACAAGATCTTGTGTTTCTGAAACCCCCAGCCTATCCCCGCCAACAGCACAGGAAATCCACAGGTGGGGCCGCGGACGGAAAGCCATTTGCAGGCGTGAACCTGGCGGTTGCAGCGACTCGTTTGGGTGCCGCAGTATGTAATGATGCGTTCGATTCGAGGTCACGGCACGCCGGGCGCTGGGTCGTGTCCTCGCCAACTGGAAGGTGAATCATGACTTCGTCGTTGCTCCGCTCCTCAAGACTCCAAGGCTTCCGCGCCTTGGCGCTCGCAACGCTGTTCGCAGCGGCCGCGGCCGGCGCGCAGCCCGCGACTCGGGAGCTGCCGAGCCTCGCGCCGATGATCGAGAAGATATCTCCAGCCGTCGTGAACATCTCCGTCAGCGGCAGCGTGACGGACGCCGACAACCCGCTCGCCAACGACGAGTTCTTTCGCAAGTTCTTCGATTTCCAGGAACCGCAACAGCGGCGACGCGAGGTCGAGGCGACGGGCTCCGGCGTGATCGTCGACGCCGCCAAAGGCTACATCCTGACGAATCACCACGTGATCGAGAGCGCCGACAAGATCACGGTCACGCTGCTAGACAACCGCAGCCTGTCGGCCAAGGTGGTCGGCTCGGACAAGGGCTCGGACTTGGCCGTGCTCAAGATCGACGCCAACGGCCTCACGAGCATGCCGTTTGGAGATTCGGGCAAACTGCGCGTCGGCGACTACGTCGTCGCAATCGGCAACCCGTTCGGTTTCTCGCATACCGTCACGTCCGGCATCGTCAGCGCGCTCGGCCGCAGCGGCATCAACCGCGACGCGTACGAAGACTTCATCCAGACGGATGCCTCGATCAATCCCGGCAACTCCGGCGGCGCGCTCGCGAATCTGAACGGCGAGCTCGTGGGCATCAACTCGGCCATCATCTCGCGCTCCGGCGGCAACATCGGCATCGGCTTCGCGATCCCCGTGAACATGGCGCGGTCGATCATGGAGCAGCTGATCAGCTTCGGTTCCGTGAGCCGCGGCCTGCTGGGCGTCAGCATCAACGACGTCTCTCCCGAAGTGGCCGCCACCTACGGGTTGCACGACAACTCCGGCGCGCTCGTCATGGCGGTGAGCCCGGATTCCTCCGCGGAGCGCGCCGGCATCCGCATCGACGACGTGATCGTGTCGATAAACGGCACCCACGTTCGCGACTCCGGTTCCCTGCGCAACACCATCGGCCTGTTACGGCCAGGCGACCAGGTCAAGGTCGGCATGATCCGCGATGGCAAGGAAACGACGGTCAACGCCGTTCTCGGCGCATCGACTGCGGCGAACGCCAAGGCCGAGCCCGAGCCGGAGAAGAAGCCCGATCTGGACGAAGTATTCGAAGGCGCAGAGATCGTCGACAACACGAGCTCGCCGGGGCTGCTCGTAAAGCGCGTCGAGCCCGGCAGCCCCGCAGCGGACCGCGGTCTTCGCCCCGGCGACGTCATCACAAAGATCAACCGTATGCGAGTGCGCAACATGGCGGATGCGAAGCCGCTGCTGCGCGACGCACGCTCGATCATCGTCGAGATCCAGCGCGGCGGTCGGAATCAACTCATCTTGATGCGCTGACCGGCTCCACGGCCCAGCTGCGCAGTCGCGCCGCGCGCTCCTCGTTCGTGAGCTCGGCGAGCGCTTCGGCGTCGGCATAGAACGCATCGAGGCCGCGCGTCTCGAGACGCGACCGCAAGGCCGGCACCCAGCGCGTATACGTCGCGACGGCCGCGAGCGCTGCGTTGTTCAGCGGCCGCGCGAACCAGGCGTCGTACTCCCCACTGCCACCCCAGCGCGCCTTGAGCTCGGCATAATCCGCCCGCAGCGCATCGAATGCGGCGCGCTTGTCGCCGCGCTTCGCTTCGTCGGGCTCGCTGCGGGCATACACCTCGCGCAGACGTGCCTGCTGCGCCGCGATGAGCTGGCCGAAGTCCGCGCCGTGGCGCCGGCGCTTGAGGTACCGATCGAGGTCCGCGGCGGTCCCGTGCGTCATGAGCCAGCGCTCGGTCCCGTATTCCTCGATGACCGTCGCAAACGCCTCGCTGAACTCGCTGTCGCCCTTTATGTAGAGCTTCTGATGCGCGAGCTCGTGGAACAGCGTGCTGGCAACGTACTGCTCACCGCCGCTGATCATCGTGCTCAGCACCGGATCGGCGAAATAGCCGAGCGTCGAGTAGGCTGCCGAGCCGCCGCTGTAGGTGTCGAGGCCTTCGGCCTCGAGCCGCGCCTGGAACCGCTCGGCCGCGTCGCGAGAGAAGAACCCGCGATACGCCACGCACCCGGCGAACGGGAAACACCAGCGCTCGGGATCGACCGAGAACTCCTTCGCGGCCACGACATTCCACACGACGTACGAGCGATCGAGCGCGACATAGGTCGTGTAGCTCTTGTTGTCCGGCAGCTTCAGCTCGTCGATCGCGAACCGGCGCATGGCCGCAACGGACGACAGTTTGCTGCGCAGCGTCGCGTCCAGGGCTGGGTCCTCGATCAGAGCCTCGATCGGCGTGCGTTTGCGCAGCAGCTCGATCTGTCCGCCGATCGCCTGCCAATAGAACGGCACCGCGCAGCCGGACAACGCGACCGAAGCGCACAACAACGCGAGGGCCCGAATGATCTTCACGCGGTCGAACCTTAGCATGCACGACGCTACGGTATGATGCAGCGATGGAGATCTACGAGGTCGGCGGCGCGGTTCGCGACGCTTTGCTCGGCCTGCCCGTCGGGGAGCGCGACTGGGTCGTGGTGGGCGCTTCGGCCGACGAGTTGCTGGCGCGTGGATTCAAGCGCGTCGGCAAGGACTTCCCCGTCTTCCTGCACCCCGAGACGGGCGAGGAATACGCGCTCGCGCGCACCGAGCGCAAGACCGGCCCCGGCTACACGGGCTTCTCCTTCGACACATCGAGCGCCGTGACGCTCGAGCAGGATCTCGCAAGGCGAGACCTCACGATCAACGCGATCGCGCGCACGAGTGACGGCGGAATCGTCGACCCGTGGCAGGGACGCGCGGACCTCGAGCGTCGCATCCTGCGGCACGTATCACCGGCATTCCGCGAGGATCCGCTGCGCGTGCTGCGCGTCGCTCGCTTCGCGGCCCGTTTCGGCAACCTCGGCTTCGCAGTGGCACCGGAGACGCTCGACCTGATGCGCGAGATCGTGGCGAGCGGCGAGATGGGCGCGCTGCGGCCCGAGCGCGTGTGGCAGGAAACGGTCAAGGCGCTCGGCACCGAGCAGCCCGACGTGTATTTCACCGTGCTGCGCGACTGCGGGGCCCTCGCGCACGTGTTTCCGGAGATCGACGCGCTGTTCGGCGTGCCGCAACCCGAGCGCTGGCATCCGGAGATCGACACCGGCGTGCACACGTTGCTGTCGCTGCGCGCGGCTGCGCGACTCTCGCCGGCGGAGACCGTTCGCTTCGCCGTGCTGACGCACGACCTCGGCAAGGCCAGGACGCCCGCGTCGCTGCTGCCGCGACACTACGGACACGAGCGACGCTCCGAGCAGCTGCTGCTCGACCTGTGCCACCGGCTGCCCGTGCCGAATCGATTTCGCGACCTCGCGGTGCACGTCGCAAAGCTTCACGGCATCGTGCACCGCGCACAGGAGCTCAAAGCGCGGACGCTGCTGCAGCTGCTCGTCGACACCGACGCCCTGCGTCAACCCGAGAGGTTCGAGGAGTTCCTGCTCGCGTGCGAGGCCGACATGCGCGGTCGCGCCGGCTTCGAGGATCGGCCCTATCCGCAGGCGGCTCGCTTGCGCGACGCCTTGCGCGCCGCGCGCAGCGTCGATGCGCGCACGATCCAGGCAGAGCGCGGCGTGCACGGCGAAGCGCTGGGGCAGGCGCTGCGCGCTGCGCGCCTCGCGGCGATCAAGGCGGCATTCCCCGCCGCGGAACGCTGACGCGAGGCATCCGGCTACAGGCGTCCACGAAAGTCGCGGCCGGGCAGCGGCGCGCCCGCAACGGCTTTACGCAGCAGCAGCACCTTGAACCGCTCGCCCATCTCGCCGGGAAGGATCAGAGTCTTGAGCGCGCTCTGCTCGCGCGGCGACGCCGCCTCGATCCCGAGCGCGTCGGGAACGTTTGCCAGCATGCCGATCAGATATTGAGCCTGCGTCGTGAAGGCGTCGACCGAGAAGCCGGCCGCCGCAGCGGCTTCGGCCACGGCGCTGAAGTCCACCCACGCCGTGATGTCCTGCAGCCCGGGATACAGAAAAGGGTCGGCGTGTACACGGTGACGGTAGTGGCAGACGAGCGTGCCGCCCGAGCGCTGCGCGTGGTAGTACTCGGAGCGCACGAGCCCGTAGTCGACGAACAGCACGCTGCCGCGTTCGATACTGGCGGCAATGGAGCCGATCCAGGACGGCATCGCAAGACACAGCTCGGAGCGGTAGCCGTCGGGCAGCCCTGCGCCGAGGCTGCGCTCGAGTCGGTCGACCGCCGCCACGAGCAGCGGCCCGCCGGGGCGCTCGGCCCACCGAAACCCTGCGGCGTCGCTTGTCACCCCGATCGCCCGTACGTGACCCGATGCTTTGCCGAAGCACGTCACCGGGAGCGCATCGAGCACCTCGTTGGCGACGACCGCGCCACGAAACGGCGCCTCGGGCAGTCGATCGAGCCAGCGCACGCGCGGCGCGAAGCGCGCGAGCGCCTGCTGCTGTCGAGCGCGCAGATCGGCGCTCGGCTCGAGGATCCGGTAATCGACGTCCCGCCGCTGCTCCGCCCACGTATCGAGCAGGCGTGCCGCGAGCGCGCCGCTGCCGGCGCCAAGTTCCAGCACGGTCCGTGCGGCAGCGGCATCGAGCTCCGCGCCGAGCGTCGCCGCGAGCGCGCGACCGAACGTCGTGCTGATCTCGGGTGCCGTTATGAAATCGCCGGCGGCGCCGAACTTCATGCTGCCCGCGCTGTAATAGCCGAGGCCCGGTGAGTACAGGGCGAGCTCCATGTAGCGCGCGAAGTCGATCCAGCCGCCGTTCGTCTCGATCTCGGCGCGAATCGCGGCCGCGAGCGCCTCGCTGATCGCGCGAGCGTCTTCGCTCGGCACGGGTAACACGGCTGGACTCGGCGGCGGCGAAAGCATTGGTGTGCCGATAGTGTAACCTTAGCCTCACCACTCCCAACGATCGCGAGCAGCAAAGGTGACGGGTTCCGAACGACCACAGACTCTGGACGGCCGCTGGGCCCTCGTGACCGGCGCAGCACGCCGCATCGGCGCCGTCGTGGCGAGCACGTTGCACGCGGCGGGCGCAAACGTCGTGATCCACTACCATCGCTCGGCGGCCGAAGCGGAGCAGCTCGCGGCCGATCTGAATCGCCGCCGCGCCGGCTCCGCGTTCACCGTCAGCGCCGACGTACGCGAGGTGCCCGAGCTCACGCGCATGGCGAAGACCGTGCTCGAGCGCACCGGGCGGCTGGACGTGCTGGTCAACAATGCATCGAACTTCTACCCCACGCCGCTCGGCACCGTGACCGAGGAGCACTGGTACGACCTCATGGGCAGCAACCTGAAGGCGCCGCTGTTCCTGTCGCAGGCCGTGCTGCCTGCGCTGCGGGCCGCGCGGGGCGTGATCATCAACATCGTCGACGTGCACTCGCAGCGCCCGCTGCGCGATCACGTCGTGTATGGCGCCGCCAAGGCCGGGCTCGCGATGCTGACCCGCTCGCTCGCGAAGGATCTGGGCCCGCACATCCGCGTGAACGGCGTGTCGCCGGGAGCCATCCTGTGGCCCGAGGAAGGCATGTCGGACCAGCTGCGCGCCGCGATCATCCGCCAGACGGCGCTCAAGCGCAGCGGTGAGCCCGAGGACATCGCAGCCGCCGTGCTGTTCCTGGTCCGGGATGCGCCGTACGTGACGGGTCAGATCATCGCGGTGGACGGCGGCCGCAGCGTCGGCTGGTAGCGCGCGTCACGGCGACAGCTCGTCGAGCGCGCCGAGATTCTCGAGCTCCACGCCGGGCGCGGCCGCGCGCGCGGCCGAGCTGCGCTGACCGGTGAGTGGATGGACGAGATCGGGCGCCACATCCGCGAGCGGCAGCAGCACGAACGGCAGCGAGTACAGACCGGGGCGCGGCAGGCGCTGCACCGCATCCACGCGCGCACCGTACGCCAGGAGATCGAGGTCGAGCCGGACCACGCGCGGATCCGCGCGATCCCGCCCCGCGGCCGCTTCGATCGCCGCGAGCTCGGCCTTCAGCACGTCGACAGCCCACTCCGTGCGCAGCCTCACGACAACGTTCAGGTAATCGGCCGCGGCGAGTCCCATGGCCGGACCGCGATAGACCGGGGAGCACACGACGCGGCCGAAGCGCTGCTGCAGCGCCCGCGTGGCGGCACGCAGCGCAGTTACCGGATCCTGATTGCTGCCGACGCCGACGAAGGCCTCAGCCATAGTCGGCGGAGGTACGCTCGATCACGATGCCCACGTCGCGCGCGGCCGGAATCGCACCCGGCTTCGCGACGGTCACCTTGACCCACGGTGCACGGAACTCGCCGATCACGATCTTCGCGATCGCTTCCGCCATCGTTTCGACGAGCCGGTACTGCGCCGCACCGACGTGCTCGACCAGCCGCCGCGCGACGGACTCGTAGTTCAGCGCGCCATTCTCGGCGTCGACGGCCGCGGCGGCGCGCGAGTCGGCCCCGATCTCGAGATCGATGCTGACGGTCTGCTTGACCCGCCGCTCCCACTCGAGGAACCCGATGATCGTCTCGATCTTCAGCTCGCGCAAAAACAGTTTGTCCACGTTGATCCTTGGGTCTTCTCTCACGGCGGAGCGAGCTCGTCGAGCGGCCAGCGCGGCCTCGCGACGATGCGCGGCGGCTGCACGACGGCGGCGCGACTGCGACACCAGCCGGCGTAGGCGATCATCGCACCGTTGTCGGTACAGAGCGCGGGCTTCGGATAGTACACGCGGCCGCCCATCCGCGCGGCGAGATCGGCGAGACTGGCCCGCAGTGCGCGGTTCGCACCCACTCCGCCCGCAACGATCAGGCGCTCGAGCCCCGTGGCCTCGAGTGCCTGCCGGCACTTGCCCGTCAGCGTGTCGACCACCGCGGCCTGGAACGAGGCGGCGAGATCGGCCCGCAGCGAGTCCGGCAGCGTGCCGTCCGCGCCACGGCTCGACTCGATCGCGAGCCGCATGGCGGTCTTCAGACCGCTGAAGCTCATGTCGAGGCCCTGGTTCTTGAGCGGCCGCGGTAGCGCGAAACGTTCGGGATCGCCGCGTTCCGCGAGCGCCGCCAGCTGGGGCCCGCCGGGATACGGCAAGCCCAGCAGCCGGGCCACCTTGTCGAACGCCTCGCCGGCCGCGTCGTCCAGCGTCTCGCCGACGATGCGATAGCGGCCGACCCCCGCGACCTCGATCAGCTGCGAGTGACCACCCGACACCAGCAGCGCCAGGAACGGGAACTCCGGCGCCGGGTCCTCGAGCATGCAGGCCAGGAGATGCCCCTCGAGGTGGTGCACCGGGACGGCCGGGATCTTCAGGGCGTACGCCAGGGACGACGCCAGCGAGCCGCCCACCATCAGGGCCCCGATCAGGCCCGGCCCGGCCGTGTAGGCGATCGCGTCGAGATCGCGCAGCGTCAGGCCGGCCTCGCCCACCACGCCCTGCACCATGGGCAACAGCTTCGCAATGTGGTCGCGGGACGCGAGCTCCGGCACCACGCCCCCGAAGGCCGCGTGGATCGCGATCTGGCTGGCCAGACGCTCGGCGCGAATGCCGCGGCCGGCCTCGTAAACGGCCACCCCGGTCTCGTCACAGCTGGTTTCGATACCCAGAACCCGCATCGGCAGACTTTACAGCCTCAGGGCGCCGCGGCTAATATGCCGCTCTTCTGCCGGCCATGCCGGCACGTTTTTCTTGGGTACACTCATTCGCGAGCTTTTAGATGCCGGGCGTCAGAATAAGAGAAAGTGAGCACTTCGACGCAGCTTTGCGCCGTTTCAAACGCGCCTGCGAGAAGGCCGGTGTCCTTACCGAGTTGCGACGCCGGGAGTTCTACGAGAAACCTACCCAGGAACGCAAGCGCAAGAAGGCTGCCGCCGTCAAACGGCACATGAAGCGCAACTCGCGCACGCCGACGACTACAAGGCGCCGTCGACTCTACTGAGCCGTTGCTTCCCCCGGTCATGTCGCTCAAGGACCGTCTAACGGAAGATATGCAGGCCGCGATGCGCAGCGGCGACAAGGCTCGGCTGAGCGTGCTGCGCATGGCGCTGGCCGGGATCAAGCAGCGCGAAGTCGACACGCGCCGCCCGCTGGACGACGCCGGCGTGCAGAGCGTCATCGAGCGCATGATCAAGCAAGGTCGCGATTCGGCCAGCCAGTATCGCGACGGCGGCCGCCAGGATCTCGTCGACAAGGAAGAAGGCGAGATCAAGGTCCTGCAGACCTACCTCCCGCAACCGCTGAACGACGCAGAGCTCGACGCGCTGATCGCCGAGTGCATCGAAGCCGCTGGCGCCCTGAGCGTGAAGGACCTCGGCAAGGTCATGGCCGTCATCAAGACCCGCGCCGCGGGGCGCGTCGACATGAGCACGGTCAGCACGCGCGTCCGCTCGATGCTCGCGGCCGACTGACGGCCCGTTTCCCCAAGCACACGCAGCTTTGCAGTCTCCGCGCCCGGAGGATAATGCCGGTTAATGGCCGGACGGATCCCCAAAGCGTTCATCGATGAGCTCATCGCTCGCGCCGACATCGTCGAGGTCGTCGGCGCGCGCGTGGCGTTGAAGCGCGCGGGCAGCAACTACAAGGGCCTGTGCCCGTTCCACGGCGAGAAGACGCCGTCGTTCACGGTCAGTCCTTCGAAAGGGTTCTATCACTGCTTCGGCTGCAGCGCGCACGGCACGGCCATCGGCTTCCTGATGGCCTACGACAATCTCGAGTTTCCCGAGGCCGTGGAAGCGCTCGCGGAGATGATGGGCCTCGAGGTGCCGCGCGAGAGCACCGGCACGCCCGAGCGCAAGGACGAGAACGAGGAGCTCTACGCGCTGCTGCGCGAAGCCGATCAGACGTACCGCGCCGCGCTGCGCACGAGCGATACGGCCATCGCCTACCTCAAGAGGCGCGGCATCGACGGCCCCACGGCCGGTCGTTTCGGCATCGGCTATGCGCCGAACGCGTGGGACACGGTGTTGCGCGCACTCGGCACTTCCGACGCGCGGATCGCGAAGCTCGTGCAGGCCGGTCTCGTCGTCACGAACGACACCGGCCGACGCTACGACCGGTTCCGCGACCGCATCATGTTCCCGATCCGGAACACGCGCGGCCAGGTCATCGGCTTCGGCGGCCGCGTGCTCGACTCCGGCGAACCGAAGTACCTGAACTCACCCGAGACGCCCGTGTTCCGCAAAGGGCACGAGCTGTACGGGTTGTTCGAGGCCAGGCAGAACCCGGGCCGGCCGAAGCAGATCATCGTCGTCGAAGGCTACCTCGACGTCGCGAGCCTCGTGCAGCACGGCGTCGAGAACGTCGTCGCCACGCTTGGCACCGCAACGACCACGGAGAACCTGCGGCGCCTGACGCGCCTGACGGACCGGATCCTGTTCTGCTTCGACGGCGACCGCGCCGGGCGCGCGGCCGCGTGGCGCGCACTCGAAACGGCCCTGCCCTACGGGGGCGGCACACTGGAGCTCAAGTTCCTGCTGCTGCCGGAGGGCGACGACCCCGATTCGTTCGTTCGATCCAGGGGCGCCGACGAGTTTCGCGCTCTCGCGGAGAAGGCGTTCCCGCTTTCCGACTTCCTCGTTAAAGAGCTGGCCGCGCGGGTCGATCTGAACACCGTGGACGGGAGATCGCGATTCCAGGCCGTGGCCAAGCCGCTGCTGAAGCGGCTGCCGGAAGGCACGTATCGGGCCGCCGTCATGGACGCATTCGGCGAGGCACTGCATCTGAAGCCCGAAGTGCTGAACGAGATGATGTCCGACGAGGTACCGACCCCGCCGCCGCCGCGGCCGGCCTCCGTCGGCAAGGGCAAGACCCTGGTCCAGCACGTCATCAGCCTGGCCCTGCAATACCCGGCGGCGGCGGCCGCGATCGACGGGCATAATGCGCTCGACCAGTTGACGCAGCCGGGAACGGATCTGCTGCGGCGCATTCTCGACGTCGCCCGCAGCCTGCCCGCACCGACCACCGCCCAGCTCTTGGAACACTTCCGCGATGACCCCAATTGGCGGCATCTGGAGAGACTGGCCGCCGAGGAGCTGCTCGACGGGCCCGAAGTCGCGCCGCAGGTCCTCACCGACGCGTTGGCGCGGCTGGCCGAGGAAGCCCGCAAGAGCCGGGCCGCCGCCGTGATCCTCGGCCACAGGCCGGGCGTGCCGGGGACCTGACGATTGGGCGGCAACCCGGAACTACTCCCTAGCCCGACCGCTCCTAGGCAGGTATATTGGCGCGTTTAACTCGCCCCCTCACTCACGAGGAAAAGCATATCCATGGATACGCAGGCACAGCAGCCACAGGAAGACGAACGTCAATCGCAGCTCAAACTGCTGATCGCGAAGGGCAAAGAACAGGGCTACCTCACCTACAGTGAGGTCAACGACCACCTGCCGAGCGAGATCGTCGATCCGGAGCAGATCGAAGACATCGTCAACATGATCAACGACATGGGTATCACGGTGTACGAGAAGGCACCGGATGCCGAGTCGCTGCTGCTGTCCGATTCCGCCGTATCCAACGACGACGACGCCGCCGACGAAGCGGCGGCCGCACTCGCCACCGTGGACGCCGAGTTCGGCCGCACCACGGATCCCGTACGTATGTACATGCGTGAGATGGGCACCGTCGAGCTGCTCACCCGCGAAGGCGAGATCCGGATCGCGAAGCGCATCGAGGAAGGTCTCGACCAGGTCCGCGCTGCGCTCGCGCAGTTCCCGCCCACCGGCACGCTGATCTTCGACACGTACGAGCAGATCCTGCGCGGCGAAACGCGCATGCAGGACCTGATCACCGGGTTCATCGATCCGAACGAGCAGATCGCGGACCCGAACGCCCGCGCCGCAGCGCCCGCCGCCGAGCAGCCGGGTGACGACGAGAGCGAGGAAGGCGACTCCGACGAAGAGGCGCCGGAGACCGGCCCGGATCCCGAGGAAGTCGCGGCGCGCATGAAGAAGCTGAAGCGCCTGCACAAGAAGTACGCGGAGACCCTCGAAGCCAACGGCGTCAAACACGCGGCGACCAAGAAGGCGCTGAAATCGCTGACGAACGAGTTCATGGAGCTGAAGCTGGCTCCGAAGATCTTCGAGATGATGGTCGCGCAGCTGCGCGAGGTCGTGAACCAGGTGCGCGGCCAGGAGCGGCTCGTCATGGCGCTCTGCGTCCGCGATGCGGGCATGCCGCGCAAAGACTTCATCGCGAGCTTCCCGAAGAACGAGACGAATCTCTCCTGGGTCGACAAGCACATCCGCTCCAAGCGCAAGCACTCCTCCGCGCTGGCCAAGGCGAAGGAAGAGATCCAGCGCGCGCAGAAGCGGCTGCAGAAGATGGAGCAGACGCTGTTCCTGTCGATCGCGGAATTGAAGGAGATCAACCGCGAGATCTCGCTCGGTGAAGCCCAGGCGCGCCGCGCGAAGAAGGAGATGGTCGAGGCCAACCTGCGTCTCGTGATCTCGATCGCGAAGAAGTACACGAACCGCGGCCTGCAGTTCCTGGATCTGATCCAGGAAGGCAACATCGGCCTCATGAAGGCCGTCGACAAATTCGAATACCGCCGCGGCTACAAGTTCTCGACGTACGCCACGTGGTGGATCCGCCAGGCCATCACCCGCTCGATCGCCGATCAGGCCCGTACGATCCGCATCCCGGTGCACATGATCGAGACGATCAACAAGCTGAACCGTATCTCCCGCCAGATGCTCCAGGAGATGGGCCGCGAGCCCACGCCGGACGAGCTGGCCAAGCGCATGGAGATGCCGGAGGACAAGGTCCGCAAGGTGCTGAAGATCGCCAAAGAGCCCATCTCCATGGAGACGCCGATCGGCGACGACGAGGATTCGCATCTCGGCGATTTCATCGAGGACACCGCCGTGGCGTCCCCGATCGACTCCGCCACGGACGAGAGCCTCAAGGAAACGACGCACGCCGTGCTCGCCGGCCTGACGCCGCGCGAGGCCAAGGTGCTGCGCATGCGTTTCGGCATCGACATGAACACCGACCACACGCTGGAAGAGGTCGGCAAGCAGTTCGACGTCACGCGCGAGCGTATCCGGCAGATCGAGGCAAAGGCGCTGCGCAAGCTGCGCCACCCCTCGCGCTCGGATCAGCTGCGCAGCTTCCTGATCGACGATTGAACGGGCACGGGGCTCGCTACAAGATCTCGAGCCCCGCCTGTCGCAGGCCGTGACACAGCGCGTGGATCAGATCGTCGTTCAGACGCCAGCGGCGCAGCATCTCGACTCCATGACTCGCGAAGTTCGGGTCGAGCTCGAGTAGCCGCTTGATCTCGCGCTGCGCGACGTCGTGGCGCCCCGCGAGCTCGGCGCTGGCCGCCGCCGTCATCGGCGCAACGAACCAGTTCGGCGCGTCCACTTTCAGCGCCCACTGCAGAGCCTCCTCGTACTGCCCCGTCTGCAGATAACGAAACGCATAGGCCGTGTAGTTCCAGGCCGGCGGATGCACGGCGAACGGCAGCGCGCCTTCCACGAGCGAGATGCCGCGGCGCCAATCGCCGGACATCGTGAGCAGCATGCCGATCTGCGACAGCATGCCGGGATGCGCGGGCTCGATGGCCAGGGCCCTCTGGACCGCATCGGCGAAAGCCCGGTCGTCGCCGCGGGCGTACTGAATGCTGGCGAGGCTCGCGGCCGCCACGCGACCCGAGCTGTCGATGTCGATCGAGCGACGCACGGCTTGCAGCGCCCGATCGAGCGCAGGCTCGCGTCCTGGCTGCGGGTCGTAGCCGAAGATGTACTCGTGCAGATAGAGCACGCCGAGCGCCGACCAGCCCTGCGCGAACCGCGGCAATCGGGCGACCGAACGCTCCATGCACGCGGTGACTTCCGCATGCGCCGCAGGGCCGAACGTCCGCGTGTACGCGTAGAAGCGCAACAAACATTGGAACGGATCGAGATCGGGGCCGGGCACGCCGGCGTTGCGCTCGATCTCGTGCGCGAACACCGGTCCGTACGGCGAGGACACGATCTTGCCGATCGCCTCGCCGATCGACGCCTGCGACGCCAGCAACCCGGCGCCGACCGGATCCGCGTCGAGCGCCCACGTCCAGAGCTGAGTACCGAACTCCGTGTCCGTCAGGCGCACGGCGACACGCACACGATCGTGGTCGGCGCGGACGGTGCCGGTCAACGCGTAGCCGGCGTCGAAGTCGCGGCGCAGGGTCGCGAGCGACGCGGGCTCGAGCGGCGGCGTGACCGGACTCGCGGTCGCGAAAATGTGGAAGCCCACGAGGGACTCGATGATCTCGTCCGTTACGCCGCGCGCAAACGCCGGGCTCGTGCCCTCTCCGAGCGTCGCTAGCGGGAGCACGACGAGACGCGGAACGCGGACCGACATTGCGTTCGGCATGGCGTGGCCCAGCAATGGTGCCTCGACGGCTCGCCACTGGCCGGTCACGAACATCCACGCGAATCCCGCCGTGATGGTCAGCGACGCGACGGCCGCCAGGGCCGCCGGCCACCATGAGCGGCGGCGTGGCACGACCGGCGGCGCCGCGGACGCCGGCGGATCGACCTCAGCCGACACGTCCAGCGCGTCGCGGACGAACACCGGCGTATAGCCGCCGCGCGGCAGCTCGATCCGCCATGGGTCATCCCGCCCCTCGCCCTGGTAGTACTCGGCGAGGCGCCGGCGCAACCGCCCGGCCTCGACCCGCACGAGCGGATCGGTCTGCGCGTCGAAATCGGGCGGTCGCTCGAAGACCTGGACCGCGATGGAGTAGCCCTTCAGGCGGTCACCGCGACCGGCCAGCGTCTCGTCCACGATGAAGGTCAGGAATTCGCGCGCGCGCCCGGCGGCCTCGAACACCTTGCTACCAAGTACACGGTTCAGCGCCGCGACGGCCTCGTCGTGGGTGGGCCGCTCGGCGGGCGGGACTGGCATCGCGATGGAAACGTCCTACGCACCGCGCAGGTGCATCGTCACCGTAGTTTAGCGGCTGCCTGCAGCCTTTCACAGTTTCGCGCCGGGAAGTGCCGATCCGGTCACGGGGCAACGGTATCGGCTACCGTTTCACACGTCCGCTCGCAGCGGTTTTCGTGGACTCTCAGCCTGGGGTCAGATCGGCGAAACGGACAGCGCGTGGATCGGCAGATCACGATTTCGGGGGGGAGACAAGCGGCGGGGGGGGGGG
>DASZSB010000070.1:0-1976 GCA_035548835.1 Gammaproteobacteria bacterium
GCCGAGCCGCATGATCTGGTCGTAGCGATAGCGCGGGAACGTGGCGCGGAACCACAGGAAGAAGAACAGGAAGATGAAGATCTTGAGGCCGAGCCAGAAGAAGCTCGGGCGCGCGAGCAGGTTGTCGGCCGGCAGGTAGCCATCGAATGGGCTGAGCCAGCCGCCGAAGAAGAACACCGCGGTGAGCGCCGAGATCAGGATCATGTTCGCGTATTCGGCGAGGAAGAACAGCGCGAACGCCATGCCCGAATACTCGACGTGGAAGCCGGCGACGATCTCGGACTCGCCCTCCGCGACGTCGAAGGGCGCGCGGTTCGTCTCGGCCACGCCGGAAATGAAATAGACGATCAGCAGCGGGAACAGCCAGAACCAGTTCCACGCCAAGGCGCCGCCGGCCTGGTGACGCACGATGTCGCCGAGGTTCAGGCTGCCGGCCGCCATCAGCACGCCGACGAGTGCGAAGCCCATCGCGATTTCGTACGCGACGATCTGCGCCGCCGAGCGCATGGCGCCGAGGAACGCGTACTTCGAGTTCGACGCCCAGCCCGCGATGATGACGCCGTAGACGCCGACGGACGTGAAGGCCAGCAGGAACAGTAGGCCCGCGTTGATGTCCGCGATCACGAGCTCGGGCGACAGCGGGATGACCGCCCAGGTCACGAACGCGGGAATCAGCGCGACGGCCGGCGCGATGCGGAACAGGAACTTGTTCGCGTTGGCCGGCAGGATGACTTCCTTCAGAAGCAGCTTCACGACGTCCGCGAACGGCTGCCCGAGGCCCGGGAACAGACCGAAGATGCCGACGCGGTTCGGGCCCTTGCGCAGCTGCATCCAGCCGATGACCTTGCGCTCCCAGAGCGTCAGCAGCGCGACGCTGATGATGAGCGTGATGGTGACGAGCAGGATCCATGCGGTGGAGCGCACGGTGAAGTGCACGTACTCCGGCAGCGCCATCCAGTGAGCGACGAGATTGTTCAGGGCGTCTTGCATCGTTCGCTTGGGACTCAGTAATGCACGGGCGGCGTGCGGCCTTCACGCGTTTTCTGCAGCGACGGCGCGCGGCGCACGATGGCGTCGGCTTGGTACATGTTCACGTCGACGAGCGGCGCTGCCCGCGGCGCGCCGTTCACGCTGTGCGTTCCGGTGTAGCTCGTCGACAGCGACGGCCCGCATGCGCGGCGCAACTCATCGCGCACCTCCTCCGACGAGTTGTAGTCGAAGCCGCTCAGGTGCAGAAGGTTGCCCAGCACGCGCAGCACCTTCCAGCCCGGGCGCGCTTCGCCGAGCGGCGGAACGGCGCCCGCGTAGCTCTGCCACTTGCCTTCGAGATTGACGAAGGTGCCGGAGGTCTCCGCGTACGTGCCAATCGGCAGGATGACGTGCGCGGTCTCCTTCAGTGTCTCGCAAGCGAACGGCGTGATCGCCACGACGAAGCCGGCAGACTGGAGTGTCTTCGCAACGTCGCTGTCGAGCGCATCGATCCAGGGCTCCAGGCCGCCGAAGAGGACGTAGGCGCCGAGCGGCTTCTTGAGCATTTCGTTCGCGTTGAGTCCGGCGGTTGCCGCCGGCTTCGCGCCGGGCTCCCGATGCGGGACGGCGCCAGCGAGATACGCCCCCGCGGCATTGCCGCCTTCAGCGAGCACCCCGAACGTCGCGCCTGTCGCGGCGGCGATGGCGGCCGCGAGCGCGCGCACATCCGCGTAGGCGGAATGGCGGAGCGCAAGTGCGCCGAGCAACACGTGCCGAGGGCCGGCGCTCGGCCCATTGGCGGAAGCGGGATTTCCAGATGCGTTCGGTGCCGGGTGAGCGCCGCTGGACACGCCCGCGGGCGTGCCGGACTGCGCACCCGCCGGCGCGCCACCTGCTCCGGTGCCGCTGGGCGCGGCAGTGCCAGCCGCGGCGTTTGCGCCGGTATTCGCGGCGCCGGCAGTGGCACCCGACGCAGCGCCCGTCGAAGCCGCAGGCCCGCTCGGTGT
>DASZSB010000071.1:0-2351 GCA_035548835.1 Gammaproteobacteria bacterium
TTCGATGGACCCGATGCCAACCTGTTTCGGCTTCAGCTACCTTTCGCTCTGCGTGTCAGTGCGGCGGTTGCTGTGCGCCCTGTGACGCCGGCCCGGCGTTCGAGCTGGGACTCGCGGTGGTCGCGCCGGCCGGCGCCGGAGTTGCGCCGGAGAGCCCGAACGCATTCTGCGGCGGATTGTTCTTCAGCTCGATCGCGCGCGAGACCATGTAGGCACGGATCGATTCGACCTGTTCGGGCTGCAAGGCCTTCTTGAACGACACCATTCCGTTCGCCGCGAGCGCGCCGCCGAGCACGATGGACTCGAACACCTCGCGTGAACCGAGCGCGGCGCTGTAGCGCAGGTCGGGGAACATCCCGCGGCTCTGCCCATCCGTGCCATGGCACGTGCCGCAGAAGCGATTGTAGGTGTCGGCACCCTTCGTCAGCAGCTCCGGCGTGCCGAACGCCGGCGGCGGATTCAGCACCTGCGGGACGGGCGGCGCCGGATCCGGCAGCTTCGCCGTGCCCCCAAGCTTGAAAGCCAGGATGCGCGAACCATTCGGCGAGTAGTAGTTCGCGCTGAATCCGGCGCGCGCTCCGGCGGCCACGGCCACGTACTGCTCACCATCCACTTGGTACGTGACGGGTCCGGCGACGATGCCCGTCTGCACCGGCATGCTCCAGACCTTCTCGCCGGTATCCGCCCGATAGGCAGCGAACTCCTGATACTTCGAGTTGCCCTGGAACACGAGATTGCCGGCCGTCGTCAACGTGCCGCCACCGCGGCCGGCCTCGAACGAGACGCGCCAAACCTCCTTCGCCTCGATGGGATCCCACGCGAGCAAGTAGCCGGTGTTGATCCGCTGGACCGGCATCGCCAGCCCCTTGCGCATGCTGATCGAGAGCTTCTGCCCCATCGGATTGTCGTCTTCCTTCGCGGCGACGAGCGGATAGTTGCCGTACATCGTCGGGATGTACACGAGCCCCGTGATCGGGTTGTACGACATCGGGTGCCAGCTGTGCGCGCCGCCCGAGGCGGGGATGACGACGAAGCCCTTCTCTTCCGTGTAAATCGCTTCGGGATTGATCTTCGGCTTGCCGGTCGCGGAATCGAGCCCGATGTGCCAGTTGATGTTGGGCACGAAGGGCTGGGCGGAGAGCAGCTTCCCCGTCTTCGCATCGATGATGTAGAACATGCCGTTCTTGTTCGCCTGCATCGCGACGTGATGCCGCGCGCCCGCGATCTCGATGTCCGCCAGCGTGATCTGCTGCGTGCCGTCGAAGTCCCAGCTCTCGTTCGGCGTGAACTGATAGTGCCAGACGTACCGACCGGTGTCGGCGTCCAGCGCGATCATCGACGAGAGAAACAGGTTCTCGTTGTTCTCGGCACTGCCCGGGCTGCGGATCGATTGCGGCCAGGGCGCACCGTTGCCGGAGCCGAAGATCACATAGTTGGTGACGGGGTCGTACGCGATGCCATCCCACGGGCTGCCGCCGCCGCCTTTCTTCCACCACTCGCCCTTCCAGGTCTTCGCGGCCATGGCGAGCTCCGGCTGCTCGAAGGGTTTGCTCGGATCGCCCGGCACCACCCACCAGCGCCACAGCCGCTTGCCCGTATCGGCGTCGTACGCGGCCATGAAGCCGCGCTGCTCGAACTCCGAGCCGGCCTGGCCGATGAACACTTTGCCCTGCGCCACGCGGGGCGCGCCGGTGATGCTGTACGGCTTGTCCTTCGGCGTCGTCTGCGTCGACCACTTCTCGCGGCCGGTCGCCGCGTCGAGCGCGATGAGGCGGCCGTCGAGCGTGCCGAGATACAACTTGCCCTGCCAGGCCGCGAGTCCGCGGTTCACGACATCGCAACAGGCGTTCACACCCCACTCGCCCGGCACCTTGGGATCGTACTTCCAGAGCTGTTTGCCGGTTTTCGCGTCGTACGCGTAGACCTTGCTCCACGCCGTCGTCACGTACAGCACACCGTCGATGACGAGCGGCGTGGACTCCTGTCCGCGGCGCGTGTCGAAGTCGCCGTACCACGCGAGGCCGAGCCGGCCCACGTTCGCGGCGTTGATCTGGGTGAGCGGACTGAAGCGCTGTTCGCTGTGATCGCGCCCGTGCGCAAGCCATTGGCTCGCGTTGCGTTCGTTCGTCGACGCCATGAGTCGCGCTTCGTCGACGTTGGCCGCCGTCGGCGCGCCCTGGGCTGAAGCTGTGAGCGCCAGTGCGCCGGCGAGGGCGTACGGGACGAGCAGGTATCGCATCTGAGCCGTGGTCCTGAGAAATCGGCGCTATCTGCGCCGAGGATTCTCACCCGGTGGCCGGGCCGCGGCCAAGTCAGGCGGAGGAGACGCTCGTGCGTGCACTGCTGAGAAA
>DASZSB010000072.1:0-24001 GCA_035548835.1 Gammaproteobacteria bacterium
AAGGTGGTCGCGGCCACGCTCGGCATCGCGCCGCAGGACATCACGGTACACATGACGCGTTGCGGCGGCGGCTTCGGCCGGCGCGGCGCGAGCGACTATGCGGTGGAAGCCGCGGCGATCGCGAAGCGGGCCGGCGTGCCCGTGAAGCTCTTGTGGAATCGCGCCGACGATCTGCACCACGACTTCTATCGCCCGGCCGGCTTCCATCACTTCAAGGCCGCGCTCGACGAGCACGGCAAGCTCACGGCGTTCCGCGACCACTTCGTGACGCTCGGCACCGCCGAGCAACCGGGGTCGTCGGCGTTCGCGGGGCCGGACGAGTTCCCGTCGCGCTTCGTCGCAAACATGGAGTTCGCCGCATCTTTCATCCCGTCGGGCGTGCCGACGGGGCCGCTGCGTGCGCCCGAGAGCAACGGGCTCGCGTTCGCGTTCCAGAGCTTCATCGACGAGCTCGCGCATGCCGCGGCCCGCGACCCGTTGCAGTTCCGCCTCGATCTTCTCGGCGAGCCGCGGATCCTCGACTCCACGGACGATCGCTACGGTCACCAGCCCGACTTCGACACGAGCCGCATGCGCGGCGTGCTCGAACTCGTGCGCGAGAAGTCCGGCTGGAACCACCGAGCGAAGTTGCCGGCGGGCACCGGCATGGGCACGGCCTTCTACTACAGCCACATGGGCTACTTCGCCGAGGTGGTGCAGGCCACGGTGGCCGCGAACGGCGCGCTCAAGGTCGACAAGGTGTGGGTTGCGGCCGATGTCGGCAGCCAGATCGTGAATCCGCTGGGTGCGGAGAATCAGGTGCAGGGCGCGGTGCTCGACGGCATCGGTCAGGCGCAGCTGCGCATCGACATCGACAAGGGTCGCACCGTGCAGTCGAACTTCCACGACTACGCGCTGCTGCGCATCAACCAGGCGCCGCCGGTCGAGGTGCATTTCCGCACGACGCAAAATCCGCCCACGGGGCTCGGCGAGCCGGCGTTGCCGCCGGTGATTCCGGCGCTGTGCAATGCGATTTACGCCGCGTGCGGCAAGCGCGTGCGCCGGCTGCCGATCGAGCCGGCAGCGCTCGCGAAGGCGTAGGCGATCGCTCGTGGCTGCTTCAGCGGAGGCCGCCATGCACAACGACGCCCGCGCCTGCAGTTCCGCGCTCGTCTCGCGCCGCCGCATTCTCGAGTGCGCAGCCGCGGTGGCCGCCAGCACAGCGGTACCGCGAGCGTTCGCGGATGCCGCCGGCGGAGTCACTGTCGGCATGCGGGCGTTCACGGCCATCTTTCCGGGCGGCGCCGGAATCCATTTCGACCATGACTACTATCGGGACCAGCACCTTGTGGCGATGCAACGCCTGTATGGCGCCGCGCTGGCCCGCGTGGAGGCGCGCCGGCCGGTGGTCGCGGCGAGCGAGCCGCCTTCCCCTTATGCCGCCATCGTCAACTTCTGGATTCCGGAGACGGAAGCCTTCGCCAAGGCCAGCGCCGCCCATGGCCAGGCCCAAGTGCAGGACAAAGCCCACTTCACGAACAGCGAGCAGAAGGTCCAGAGCGAGGTGGTGTTCGGGGAGGCGGGCAAGCCTGCTAGCGCGGTGCGCGCCGGTGAGCGGTGCCTGACCGTGCTCTATCCGGCCGATCCCGCGGACCACTTCGACTACGACTACTATCGAGACCAGCACATGACCTCGCTGATCGAGCTGTTCGGTCACGAGGCGATCAGCCGGATCGAGATACGCAAGGGCTTGTCGTCCCCGGACGGCAGGAATCCCGCCCGCTACGCCTGCACGGCGAACATCTACGTCGCCGATGCGCAAGTCTTTGCCGCGGCCGCCAGCAGGAATCGCGAGCGCGTCGTCGAGGACATCGCTCGCTTCACTTCGGTCGGCCCGATATCGGTCATGACCGAGGTATTCGGCGCGTTCGACGCCTGAGCGGCGCCGTCAGCGCGGGAAGGATTTGAGCGGCGGCGTCTTGCCGGGGTCGAGCGGCGTGCGCTGCACGTTCATGAACATCGACATGAGCGTGTACTCGCCCTGGATCAGCGTGGCCTCCGCCACGCCGCGCTCGCCGAACTTCGCCACCATCCTGGTGTACGTCGCGTCGCTGACACTGTGGTTCTGCTGAAGCTCCGTGCAGAAGTCGTAGACGATGTCCTCGTCCTCGCTCATATTCGGCGGCCGCCGGCCCGCCGCGAGCGCGTCCAGGATCTCCGGCTTGAGTCCCGCCTTGATCGCGTTCTTGTCGTGCAGATCCCAGATCACCTGCTGCGTCCAGTGGCGCGCCGCGATCAGCATGGCGAAGTGCGTGTTCTTCTCGCCGAGCGCCCCTTTCTCGCTTTCCATGACCGTGTGGATGTAGGTCTGGATCTCGAGAAAAGGCAGCAGCACCTCCGGCGTGCGCAGATACCCCCACCAGAACCCGAACGGACCGCCGGGCCGGGCCTTCGTGAACTCCGCGACGACCTTCTTCTGCACGTCGGTCATCTGGGCAGCAGGTATGGCGCCCAGTCGTTCCTGGGCTGCGACAGTGCCGGCGGCGCCGAGCACCGCGGCGGCAGCGACGAGTGCGGACACGGTGGCTTTCAAGCGCGACTCCTCAACGGGGAAAGGGCGGAAGGCGGCCGCTCGTGGCCGACTCGGGATAGGCCATGTTCACGGCCATGGACAGATACGTGTAGAGGCCCGCGGTGACGGCGGTCTGCACGACGGCCTCCTCGCCGAGCGTCGCGACCGCGCGCGCATACGTCGCGTCGCTGACACGCTTGTTCTGAAGCAGCTCCGTGCAGAAGTCGTAGACCACGGCCTCGTCCTCGGCCATGTGCTCCGGATGCCGGCCCTCCTCGAGCGCCTTGACGGTATCGCGTCCGAGCCCCTCTCTGATCGAATCCTCTTCGTGGGCCGTCCAGATGTCGTTGGTCCAGTGCCGCGCGACGATCATGATGATGAAGTGGATCAGCTTCTGGCTGATGCGCGGATTCACGTGCGACTGCTCGTGGAGCTGCCGGATCGGTCCAAGGATCTCCGGCAAATGCACGTACACCGTCCAGAGATTCGGTCCGCCCGCACCGACGCCGCCTTCCGGGCCCGCGCCGCCGGCTTCGCCGAGCCCATCGGGGCGCACCTCGCGATATTCCGCGAGCGCTCTGCGCAGCGGCTCCGTCATCTTGTCCTCCGGGATCGCGGAGAGGCGGTTCTGCGCGCTCGCGGGCACGGGGACGGCATGCGGCGCGTCGCTGCGGATCTGGTTCAGGATGGAACTGACACGCTGCTCGAGCAGGATCTTGCCGAGCGCGGGGACCACCACCGCGCGATCCTCGGCGGGGATCGCGCCGGGCCGCAGCCATCGGTGCCCGGGATCGACGAACAGCAGCTCGGCTTCGTCCTCGACCGCCTTGCGCCGCTCGGCGGGAACGCTCCGGCTGGCCCAGCGCCGCAGGTAGTCCGCGTTGATCGTCATGCCCTGGCCGGGCCGCGTCTCGTGCGCGGTCACGTAGCGGACGCGCACGCCCGCCGGTCGCCAGTCCGCGTGCACGTGCTCCGCGAGCTCCCGCAGGCTGCCGTCGTCGGGGCCCGTGCCCTCGTCGGCGAGGATCACCACGTTCGTGAAGCGACCGGCGTGCAGTGCGCGGGTCACGACGTCGTACGGGTCGACTGCGCCGCGGCCGCCGGCTCTGCCCGGCCGCGCCGGCGTGTCGGGCGTGACGGGAAGCACGAGCGCGTTGCCGAGCTCCTCGGCCACTCGCCGCGCCACGTAACGAGCCACCTCAACGTGATTGGCGACGGCCATGGAGCTGCCGCCGGAGTAGATCAGCGTCGTCTTGCCGGACGCGACGGCCGCCGCGATCCCGGCCTGCGAGTAGTCCGCGATGAAGACCGATCGCGGCGGCGTCGCGGCACGAGCGCCGGGTGGCATGATGGGCAATGAGGCGAGCAACAGCACGACAGCGGTCTTCACGATATTTCGCTCCGCGATCCCGGCAATGAACGACGACGCGTCTTCCAGGCGGCCGCGCCTGCGGGCCATGCGTCGAACCTGCATCGTTGCACGCCCCCCCCCGGCGCCTTGCTACGCGTTCTCGCGAATGAACGCGAGAACGCTGGCCACGCACTCGTCCGGCTTCGCGACGGCGATGTGATACGCGTCGCTGCGGACCACGACGAGCCGCGAGTCGCGGATCGCCTGCTGATACTTGCGGACCTTCTCGACCGACTGCAGCGCGCTCCTGTCGGCCGTGATGACGAGCGACGGCGCCCTGATGCGCTGCAGCACGCCGTCGCGCTCGAGGTCGAAGCTCGACAGCGCCGCGTTCAGGCCCTGCGTGCCCGCGGGCGGCGCGTTCTTCTCCATCCGGGTCCAGTATTCGATCATCTCCGCCGACGCGAAGGAGCCCAGCCTGTCCTGCTGCGGAACCGGCGAAGGGTTCATGATCGAGATGACCGAGGCCGGGCCGCTGACCACGGACAGCGTGCGCGTCCTGCCGGGAAAATCGGCGGCGAACTGCATGGCGATCGGGCCGCCCGTCTTCGCGCCGACGATGTGCGCGGATTCGACGCCCGCCTTGTCGAGCACGCTCGCCACGTAGGCGGCGAGGCCGGCGAACGTCCACTTGAAGCCCGCCGGCACCGTCGAAAGTCCGCAGCCCGGCAGGTCCGGCCGAAGGACGCGAAACTCTTTCGTCAGCGCCGGCATCCAGCCATACCAGACGATGCCGGACTCGAGCGCGCCGTGGATCAGGACCACGGCTTGCGGGGTGCGCCAGGGCTCGCCGAAGAAGTCGTCGCGGAAGAATCGGTCGGTCGGCGCGTCGGCGGACCGCGTCTGCGCGTCCGCGTTCGTCGCCACGATGCCGGCGCCGGCGGCCGCCGCGCCCACGGCGCACGATGCTTTCAGGACGCTGCGGCGGGAAACCGTGATGGCCATGGCGGGTGCTCCGGTAGTCAGTGGGGCTGTTTTCCTTCGGCGCGCTCCGCGAGCTCGCGCACCCACGCGGCGACGTTCGCGATGGCCGCCTCGTCGAGAAAGCTGCCGAACGCCGGCATCTGGTTGCGGCCGCCCGATACCGTGCGCTGAATCGTGTCCGCGGTGAGGCCCGCGCTGAACGCCGGGCCGCCATGACCGCCGGTGCCATCCGCGCCGTGACAGAACACGCAGGAGTTGAAGTAGGCGGTCTTCCCGGCTTCGAGGTTCACTTCGACGTTCGCGTTGCTCGTGAGCATGCGCGGCGCCTGCTGCGCGGGAGGCACCTGGTCTAGCGTGCCGTCGAGCGAGAACAACCAGACGCTGTCGCCGCGCGGCCCTCCCTGCACGTGCCCGCCGGAGTACGCGGCGACGTACTGATGGCCGCGATGCTCGAACGTGCTGACCGGCGCATTCATGCCGGCACCGGTCTGGAACTCCCAGAGCTTCGTGCCGGTGGCGGAGTCGAGCGCGGTCAGGCGGCCATCGTTGCGGCCGACGAACACGAGGCCGCCGGCCGTCGCGATCGAGCCGCTCAGGCAGCGCTCCGCCCACTGCTGCTGCCACACGAGCTTGTTCGTGTGCAGATCGAGCGCGGCGAACACGCCGAACATCGGCAGGGGGTTCGTGCCGAAGTTGCCGCCGATGTAGAACTCGCCGGGCGGCGGATTCTTGTCGCCGATGTCCCACGCCCGGAACACGCCCGCGTTGTCGCCGGCACAGACGAAGATGCGGCCGGTCTCAAGGTCGACCGAGCTCGGCGGCCAGTTCGCGCCGCCGCGCAGTCCCGGCTTCACGAGCACGTAGTCGGTCCAGTAAGGCGTGAAGATGCGACCGCCGTTCACGAGCGTAAAGCCTTCCGGCGCCATTTCCATGGACGTCGGGACGAACGGGTCGCCGACCGGGAACGGCTGCGTCGCCGCCGTGGCCTGGCGCGGCTCCTGCAGCACCGGGCGCTCCTCGATGCCGATCAGCGGCTTGCCGTTCGTGCGGTCGAGAATGTAGAGGTACCCCGTCTTGCCGGCCTGGGCCAGGCCCTTGCGTTTCACGCCACCGAGGTCGATGTCGAACAGCACGACGGGATTCGGTGCGTCGTAGTCCCAGAGGTCGTGGTGCACTTCCTGAAAGTGCCAGCGATATTTGCCGGTGCGCACGTCGACGGCGACGATCGAGGCGGAGTACAGGTTGTCGCCGGGCCGCACGCCGCCGTTGAAGTCGGGGCCGGCGTTGCCGGTGGAGAAATAGATGAGCCCGAGCTCGGGATCGAGAGCGGGCGTGTTCCACACCGTGGCTCCCCCGTTGCGCCACACCTCGTTGTTGGCCGGCCATGTCTCGTGACCGGGCTCGCCGGGTCCGGGGATCGTGTGGAACGTCCAGACGAGCTTGCCGTTCTTCGCGTCGTACGCCTTCACGCGCCCGCGGACACCGAACTCGGCGCCCGCGAAGCCCGTGATCACGAGGCCGTCGTAGTAGAGCGGTGCGGTCGTGATCGTAAAGCCATCCTGCCACCTCTCCGCCTGCACGCTCCAGACGATCCTGCCTGTCTTCTGATCGAGGGCCACGAGCTTGCCGTCGAGCTGGCCCGCGAACACCTTGCCGTCGCCGATCGCGACGCCGCGATTCGTCCAGCTGCAGCACGCGGTCGAGATCGCAGGGTCGAGATTGGCCTTGTATGTCCACAGGAACTGGCCGCTGTCGACGTCGATGGCGAAGACGTCGTTCGCTCCCGTGGAAACGTAGAGCGCGCCGTTGAAGAAGATGGGTTGTGCTTCGCCCGAGTATTGCGGGCCGAATCCGGAGCCGTTCAGGTGCACGCGCCAAACGCCCTTCAGCCGCTCGACCGTCGTGCGGTTGATCTCGTTCAGCGGCGAGTATCGACGGTTGTACCAGTCGCCGCCGTTGGTGGGCCAGTCGCCCCGTGGCGCAGTCAGCGATGAGCCCCGGAATTTCGGTGCGACGAGCTGTCCCTCGACGGGAAGGCAAAAAAGCGTCTGTGTCGCGAGCAGCACAGGAAGGAGCGCACGGGACCATCTCGTGTTCATCGCGGTTCACCTTGTCTGGTGGCAGTCGGGCGAGGGCTCGCCCAGGAAGGAGGTCCGGTAGGAGTGCGGGCCGCAACCGCTGGAAACGCGGGTTTTGTGCACTCGCCGAGAGGTTCCGACGGGTCTGGCGACGTGGGGTTCAGCGCTTCAGTCGGCCCGAGGCGGGGGACGGCGTCTAGCATGTAACGCACCGAGAACTCCGTCGACGTCATGCCCTAATAGGTCACGCCGAATCGTACATGGTTCTCCGGCAGCCGGCGCCTGGGTCAAACAGCACCACGCTGATGCCATTCCCCACGTGTCGCTTCCACCGCATCCAGCGCACGCGCTCGTCGAGGCTCCGCAGCCCAAGACCGACAACCGCGGAACGCGCGACGAGAAGCGATGCCAGAGTGATTCACCTGAGTCCGAACGCCAGTAGCACATTGCCCGCCATGCCGCCGAAGCGCGGATAGCCCGAATTCACGTACACCATGCCGTCGACGACGATCGGCCCGGCGCCGTCGAGCGAGCCGCCTTTCGCCGCCGCGCCGTTCACCGTGACGTAGCTGCGCACGGTGTCCACGTCCCACAGCAGCTTCCCGTCGGCTGTCGAAAAGGCACGCAGGTGCCCATCCATCGAGCCGGAGAACACCGCGCCGTCGATGACGGTCACTGCTCCAGGCTGCGCCGGGCTGCAGCCCGGCCGCGGCGGAGTGCACGGCGCGCCCGGCGCGAACCACACCCGCTGCCCGTCTTCGATGCGCAGCGCGCTGAGTCCGCCGCCTTGCGCGGGATCGAGGTTCGCGTTGCCGACCGGCGCGGGCCCGCCGACGATTCCGGGCGGACGAACGACATCCGACACGGACGCGTACACGGTGCGGCCGTCGCTCGCCATGCCCCACTGCACGCCGCCGTTGGTGCCGCCCTTGCCGACGCGCGTTTGCCAGAGCACGCGGCCCATCGCGTCCGGGTCGAGACCGTAGACGACACCCGACTTCTGGCCCGCCACGAGAATGTCCTTGCCGGCCGGCGTCGTAAGCAGCAGCGCCGAGGAGCCGAAATCGTGGTCGGGCCCCGCGTCCTCCGGGCAGTTCACGGCTTTCGTGGGGCAGGCGGAGTTGTAGACGTCGTTCGGCGTCGTCTGCTGCGCCCACGCGATGCGGCCCGTCTTGATGTCGAGCGCCACGACGGCGTCACTCGTGGGCGTTGCAGGGTGCGAGTAGTTGTCGCCGGTCGTGATGTAGAGCAAGCCGCGCCGAGTGTCGACCGTCGGCCGCGACCAGACGCCAGCGCCCGAGGGGCCGAACGTCGGCGTGCCGACGCGCGTCACGCCGGTCC
Source organism: Gammaproteobacteria bacterium (assembly GCA_035548835.1). Lineage (GTDB taxonomy): Bacteria > Pseudomonadota > Gammaproteobacteria > Steroidobacterales > Rariloculaceae > FEN-1219. The sequence continues at coordinate 8,306 of DASZSB010000072.1, forward strand.
GCTTCGGCTCATCGACCAGATAGGTCTTCCACACGATCGCCGCGTCGCGGATGCGCACCGCCGTGATGCTGCCGCGAAACGTGCAGCACGGATATCCGGGATCGAGCGAACGCGTCTCCTCCCACGAGGCAGCGGGAACGAAGGCGATGCCGTCCTGCACCGCGGCCGCGCCGGTCAGGCGCGTGCCCTCGTGCTGCTCGACACGGATCTTCCAGGCCTGCGCGCCGGTGTGCGCGTCGAGCGAGTAGACGCCGCCGTTCTGGTCGCTGAACACGAGCGACGTCCTGGCGCCTTCCGCCGACACGGCCATCGCCGAGCGCACGGGCCCGTCCGCCTGGAACGTCCAGTAGAGGCAGCCGGTTTTTGCGTCGAGCGCCTGCACGCCGCCACCGGCGCTGCCGACGAAGATCGTTCCGTTGACGATCGTCGGCGCCGCGAACGCCGTCACGTCGCCCGCGAAACCGAACGCCCATTTGAGCTCGAGCTTGCCGAGATCGGCGGCCGTAAGGCCGGCGCGGGCCGCGCGCTGATAGCGCGTGTTGGCGGAATCGGGGCTCCAGCCACTCCATGATTCGCGCGCGTTCGCCGACATGATCTTGCGGTCGCTGGACTTGCAGAAGGCGCTGGCCGGCGGCTTCGTCTCGTCGGCACCCGATCCTAGAAACTTCGCGACGGCCTCGCGGTCTTCGCGCTTGATCGGCGAGGCGATGCTCATCATCAATCCGAAATCGAGCGTGCGCAGAATGCGCGCCGGCGACATCTGCGTCAGCGAGGCGCGCGTCGGAATGCGCGCATCGACCTGCTCGTGGCAGGACGCGCAGTACCTGGCATAGACGGCGGCGCCGGGCACGGGCGCGGTTTGCGGCTGCGCGCCCGAGCTCGCGAGCGCCAGCGACAACGCGGCCAGACAGTGACGGAATCGAACCATGCGCAGGCACCCGATCAGTTCACGATCGCCTGATACACCATCGTCTCGAACTCGGCGGACATTCCGCCGGCGCCCGGACCCTGGCGCTGGATCATGAAGACCGCGAAGAGCTGCTCCTTGCGGTCGACGAAGAAATGCGTTCCCGCGGCACCGGACCAGCCGAACGTCCCCGCCGAGGTCAGGTTGCCGGCCTTCGCGGGATCGGTCACGACGCGCACGCCGAGACCGTAGCCTTCGCCGAACGCGGTTCCGCCTCCCGCCGCGCTGCGCGTCACGCCGTCTGGCAGGTGATTGGTCGCCATCAGATCGACGGTGCGCGGGCTCAGGATGCGGGCGCCGTCGAGCTCGCCCGAGTTCGCGAGCATCTGCGCAAACCGCGCGTAGTCCATCACGGGACCGGCGAGGCTCGTACCGCCGAACGGCGGCGTGTTGTAGGTGGTCTTCTCCGGCATGTCGGTCGCGACGAGCTTGCCCGCCTCGTTCGGGCTGTAGGTGTTCGCGAACTTCCCGGCGAGCTTCGGCGGCAAGCCGAACACCACATCCTTCATGCCGAGCGGCTCGAAGATCGTCTTGCGCACGTATTGGTCGAACGGCATGCCCGACAGCACCTCGACGAGCCGCGCCTGCACGTCGTGGGAGAACGAGTACACCCAGCGCGTGCCCGGCTGGTAGATCAACGGCGCCTTCGCGAGCCGATGCACGAGCGCCTCGAGCGACGGCTCGGAGTAGAGGCTCGGCGTCAGCAGCTTCTGCACTGGCTCGGGGCCCATGCCATAGCCGAAGCCCGCAGTGTGGCGAAACACGTCGTGGATCGTCGGCGCGCGCACCGCGTCCTCCGTGATCATCCCGCCTTGCTTGTCTATGCCGGCGTACACCTTGATGTCCTTGAACTCGGGCAGGTAGCGCGCGAGCGGATCGTCGAGCTGGAACTTGCCCTGCTCGTAGAGCGTGAGCAGCGCCACACTCGTGACGGGCTTCGTCATCGAGAACAGGCGGAAGTAAGTGTCTTTCGTCATCGGCTCGTCGTGCTCGATATCGGCTTTGCCGTACGCGTCGACATGGATCACCTTGCCGCGCCGCGCGACGAGCGTGACCACGCCCGCGATGCGCCCTTTGTCCACCCAGTCGTGCATGACGGCGTCGAGCCGGCCGAGCCGCTCGGTCGACATGCCCACGCTCTCGGGCTTCGCGGTCGGGAGATCCGCCGCGAACGTCGCACCCGCCGCCAAAACCGCCGCGCACAAGCCGGCGAGCGCCGGTGCTCGCAAGACCGTATCGAGCCGCATGTGTTTCCCCCAAAGGGCGCCGGCGGTTTGTGGCATTGCGAACCGATGGCCGGCGCTGCACTGATTCTCGGACGAAGAACGTCAAGATGCCAGAAACCTGCGATCCCGGGAGCAGGCTTCGTTGCGCTTCGCTGGCCGACGATCAGCACACTCAGACCCGCCCGAGCGTTTGTTCGAGTCGCTGAACCGACGGGTGGGCGCTTGTGGCATTGGGCAGTCGCCGCTGGGCACGTTTGCGGCGACGTTCGTCGTAGGCACAGGCGCCGGCGACGTCGAGGCTGCGGCTGGCGGCGTGCAATCGGAAATTGGCGGAGAGAGAGGGATTCGAACCCTCGAAGGGCTTTTGGCCCTTACACCCTTAGCAGGGGTGCGCCTTCGACCACTCGGCCATCTCTCCGCGCTGCAGCATGGTCGCCGCGGACGTGATTCTACTGGGGCAAAGGCAGAAGCGCGACGCCTGTTTTGGGTCGCGGGCGGCGGCGTGGGCCATCGGGCGCGAGGTGAGCGCCCGATCCGACGACGCTATGGGTGGGCCGTACCGTTGACGTGCGGTCGCGGTGACTTGTCTTCGGCCTGTTCCCGTTTGATGCGCTCGAAGATCTCCTCGCGATGCACCGCGACTTCACGCGGAGCGTTCACGCCGAGCCGCACCTGATTGCCCTTCACTCCTAGCACGGTGACGGTGACGTCGTTACCGATGACCACCGTTTCCCCCACCCGCCGGGTCAAGATCAGCATAGCCAACTCCTTCTGGGCCTGCTCGCCGTCCCTTTGCTGCACCATCCAGTGCCGCTGTTGTTATTCGGGCTGGCGTTTTTCCCCTAAAGTTCAACCGGCGCCCGCTGCGCTCTCGCGCGGCGCGCACTCGTGAACCACCCTGCTAGGTCGGCCTCTTGTTATCGTGTCTGGCCGCCCCCCTGGCCGACGGTCTCCGTGCATGGCAAACCGCCCGGTCCGGTTCCATGGTAATCGAAAATATCAGGAGCGTTACCAGTTTTTGCGCCGGCGCGGGATTAGACAGAATCCAAGGCGCGTCAGGCAGCCTGGACCAGTCCGGGGACGAGCGCGAGGGCGGCGTCGATCTGGTCCGGCTTCGTGCCGCCGGCCTGGGCGAAATCGGGCCGACCGCCGCCGCGACCGCCGCAGAGCTCGGCCACCGGCCGGATCAGATCGCCGGCCTTAAGACGCCCGATCAGATCCTTCGTGACGCCCGCGACGAGCACGACCTTGTCGCCCTCGACGGCGCCGAGCACCACCACGCCCGAGCCGAGCTTGTCCTTCAGCTGGTCGGCGGTGTCGCGCAGCGCCTTCGCGTCCGCGCCGTCGATGCGGGCGGCCACGACCTTGATGCCGTTCACGACCTGGGCTTCCTTCAGGATGTCGCGGCTGCCGCCGCTCGCGAGCTTCTGGCGCAGCGCGGCGAGCTCGCGCTCGAGCGAGCGCGTGCGCTCGACGAGCTGCCCGACCTTGCCCGCGACGTCGTCGCGGCCGGCTTTGACGAGCCCCGCGACCTCGCGCAGCACGGCCTCGTTCGCGTTGACGAGGTTCAGCGCGCCCTGACCAGTCACGGCTTCGATGCGCCGCACGCCGGCCGCGATACCGCTCTCCGACGTGATCTTGAAGAGGCCGATGTCGCCGGAGCGATGCACGTGCGTGCCGCCGCAGAGCTCGGTCGAGAAATCGCCGAGCTTCAGCATGCGCACCTTGTCGCCGTACTTGTCGCCGAAGAACGCGAGCGCGCCGGCCGCGATGGCTTCGTCGTACGGCAGCACACGGACGTCGGCGTCGTGGTTCAGGCGCACCTGCTCGTTGACCAGTGCCTCGATCTCTTTGAGCTGAGCCGGCGTCACGGGCTCGAAGTGCGCGAAGTCGAAGCGCAGCCGGTCCGGCTCGACGAGCGAGCCCTTCTGCTGCACGTGCGACCCCAGCACCTTGCGCAGCGCCGCGTGCAGCAGGTGCGTCGCGGAGTGGTTCAGCACGATGGCCGCGCGCCGCGGCGCATCCACCTTGGCCGTGAGCCGATCGCCGACCTTGATGGTGCCCTTCGCGACCTTGCCGATGTGCGAATGCACGGCGCCGCGCTTCTGCGTGTCGGCCACGGCGAACGTCGCGACGGCGCTCGCGAGCTCGCCCGTATCGCCCACCTGCCCGCCGCCCTCGGCGTAGAAAGGCGTGCGATCGAGCACGATCTCGCCTTCGTCGCCGGCGTGAAGCTCGCCCACCGCCGCACCGCCCTTCAGCAACGCGACCACGCGGCCCTCGTCCGTCACACCGTCGTAGCCGCGGAAGTCGGTCGTGCCCTCGATCTTCGGGCCCGCCGACAGATCGACGCTGAAATGGCTCGCAGCCTGCGACTGCTTGCGCTGCACGTCCATGGCCCGCTCGTAGCCTTCCATGTCGACCGTGTAGCCGCGCTCGCGCGCGATGTCGGCCGTGAGATCCGTGGGAAAACCGTAGGTGTCGTGCAGCTTGAAGACGGTGTTGCCGTCGATGACCTTGCCGCCGTCGAGCTTCGCGATCGCGCCGTCGAGAATCTCCATGCCGGTCTCGAGCGTGCGCGCGAACTGCTCGCCTTCCTTGCGCAGCACGTCGGCCACGAACTCCCGGCGCGCGACGAGCTCGGGGTACGCGCCGCCCATGACCTTCGCGAGCGTGGGCACGAGGTCGGCGAAGAACGCCGGGTTCACGCCGAACTTGTAGCCGTGGCGCATCGCGCGCCGCGCGATGCGGCGCAGCACGTAGCCGCGACCCTCGTTCGACGGGATCACGCCGTCGACCACGAGGAAGCTGCACGCGCGGATGTGGTCCGCGATCACGCGCAGCGAGGGGCTCTTGAGATCCGTGGTGTTCAGCAGGCGCGCGGCCTCGCGGATCAGGTCGACGAACAGATCGATGTCGTAGTTGTTCGTGACGCCCTGCATCACGGCCGCCATGCGCTCGAGGCCCGCGCCCGTGTCCACGGACGGCTTCGGCAGCGGCGTGAGCGTGCCGTCGGCCGAGCGGTCGTACTGCATGAACACGAGGTTCCAGATCTCGACCCAGCGATCGCCGTCGGCATCCGGCGAGCCGGGCGGGCCGCCCGCCACGCCCGGGCCGTGGTCGTAGAAGATCTCGGTGCACGGTCCGCACGGGCCCGTGTCGCCCATCTGCCAGAAGTTGTCGGAGCCCCCACCCGGCTTGTCGCCGATGCGCACGATCTTCTCGGCGGGCAGCCCGATCATCGTGTGCCAGAGGTCGTACGCCTCGTCGTCCGTGGCGTAGACCGTGACCATGAGGCGCTTCGGGTCGATCTTGAGCGTGCCGGTCACGAACTCCCAGGCAAAACGAATCGCGTCCTTCTTGAAGTAGTCGCCAAACGAGAAGTTGCCGAGCATCTCGAAGAACGTGTGGTGGCGGGCCGTGTAACCCACGTTCTCGAGGTCGTTGTGCTTGCCGCCCGCGCGCACGCAGCGCTGGCTGCTGGCCGCGCGCACGTAGTCGCGCTTGTCCGAGCCTAAGAAGCAGTCCTTGAACTGCACCATGCCGGCGTTCGTGAACAGCAGCGTGGGGTCGTTGCCCGGCACCAGCGACGAGCTGGCCACGATCCTGTGGCCGTTCTTCGCGAAGTAATCCAGGAACGCCTGACGCAGCTGACTGCTGGTGTATTTCATCGACGGATTCAATGACGAATCAGGGACGAGCACCCTAGTCGGAATCGGCGTCGAGTTCCAGTGCGGCCCGCACGTGCTCCGCGTCGAAACCGCGGTACTGCAGGAACCGCGCCTGGCGGGCGCGTTCCCGGAAATCGCGCGGCGGCGCGGCGCCGAAACGCTTGCGGCGGACGTCCCGGGCAGCCGCCCGCCAGTCGACGTCCGCGCCCTGTAGCAGCTCGGCCGCCTGCTCGGCCGCGACACCGCGCTCGGCCAGCTCGGCACGGATGCGGACCGGCCCCTGGCCGCGCGCCAGGCGCGAGCGGATGAAGCTCTCGGTGAACCGGGCGTTGGCGAGCGCGCCCGAGCGCTCCAGCGCATCGAGCGCCGGGGTGATCACGTCGTCCGGAAAGCCGCGCGCGGCGAGCTTGCGCGTGAGCTCCAGGCGACTGTGCTCGCGACGCGCCAGGAGCTCGACGGCGGTGCGCCGGCAGGCGGCCTCGTCGAGCGAGCCCGGCTCAGGCTTCGAGGGCCTCACCCTCCTCCTCGTCCTCGACCGCGGCCGCCGGCGCCTCGGCGGCGCCCTTCTTCGGCAGCAGCTCGGCGCGCAGGCGCTTCTCGATGGCGGCGGCGATGTCCTTGTGCTCGATCAGGAAGTCGCGCGCATTCTCCTTGCCCTGGCCGATGCGCTCGCCCTCGAAGCTGTACCAGGCGCCCGACTTCTCGATGATGTTCTGCTTCACGCCGAGATCGACGATCTCGCCCTCGCGCGAGATGCCCGTGCCGTAGAGAATCTCGAACTCGGCCGTCTTGAACGGTGGCGCGACCTTGTTCTTGACGACCTTCACGCGCGTCTCGCTGCCGATGACCTCTTCGCCCTTCTTGATCGAGCCGACGCGGCGGATGTCGAGCCGCACCGAGGCGTAGAACTTCAGTGCGTTGCCGCCCGTGGTGGTCTCGGGGTTGCCGAACATCACGCCGATCTTCATGCGGATCTGGTTGATGAAGATCACGAGGCAATTCGACCGCTTGATGTTGCCCGTGAGCTTGCGCAGTGCCTGCGACATGAGTCGAGCCTGCAGGCCCATGTGCGAATCGCCCATCTCGCCTTCGATCTCGGCCTTCGGCGTCAGCGCAGCCACGGAGTCGACGACCACGACGTCCACGGCGCCCGAGCGCACGAGCATGTCGGTGATCTCGAGCGCCTGCTCGCCCGTATCCGGCTGGGAGATCAGCAGATCGTCCACGTTGACGCCCACCTTGGCCGCATAGGCCGGATCGAGCGCGTGCTCGGCGTCCACGAACGCGGCCGTGCCGCCGTTCTTTTGAATCTCCGCCACGACCTGCAACGTGAGCGTGGTCTTGCCGGACGATTCCGGCCCGTAGATTTCGACGATGCGCCCGCGCGGCAACCCGCCGATGCCGAGCGCGATGTCGAGCCCGAGCGAGCCCGTGGACACGGCCTCGATGTCGCGCGTGGCGATCGAGTCGCCGAGGCGCATGACGGAACCCTTGCCGAACTGCTTTTCGATCTGTCCCAGGGCTGCGGAGAGCGCTTTTTTGCGGTTGTCGTCCATGCGATCGTCCAATCAAAGTGTGGGAATTCAGGGCCGCGCCGAGACCGGCGCGACGGTTACGATTATTCCACAGCGGGCCGCCTGAACCAGCGCGCGAAACCGACGGCTTTGCCGAGAAACGTTCGGGGCTATTGAACCGCGCTACTGGGGATTTGTCCAGTACTTTTCGCGGTCACAGCGGCCAGCGCTCGAGCACCTCGTAGTGCACGTTCCTGCCGTCGGGAAACGACTCCACGAGCACGAGGTCGCGCACGGCCCAGCGCACGGGCTCGACCGTCTGCTCGACGGGCCGCGCGCGCCGCGCGAGCGTCACGTGCGGCCGGTAGACGCGCTCTTCCGGCACGAAACCACACTCGGCCAGTCCGTCCCAGAGCGTTGCCTCGAGCTCGCCGAGCGCCGGCGGCGGCGCCAGGGGTGCCAGCCACAGGATCTTCGACTCGGGCCACACGCCAATCCCATCGAGCGTGATCTCGAACTCGCCGACCGGGATCGGCGGCACGGAGCGCGCCAGTGCAAGCCCCTGCTCCGTGAGGTCGCCCAGGAACGCGACCGTCAGGTGCAGCCGATCCTTCGCGATCGGCCGCCCGCCGGAGATCTGCACGGCCTGGCGCGTGGCGCGCGAAATCGCCGAGCGCGTGGCATCGTCGGGCCACAGGGCGAAGAACACGCGCCGGCTGACGGGCCTCGCGTCAGCCGGTTCGCTCATCGCGCCATACCATGTCGACGAGCCTCTCCAGCGCGAAGGCCACGCTCTGCCGGCGCACGGCTTCGCGGCCGCCGACGAACACGCGGCGCGCGGCCCCCGTGCCCGCCGGCGTCGCCCACGCGAACCACACCGTGCCGACAGGTTTGTCGGGCGTGCCGCCGTCCGGTCCCGCGATGCCGCTGACCGCGACCGCGAGCTGCGTGTGAAAGCGCTCGCACGCGCCCTTGGCCATCGCGCGCACGACCGGCTCGGACACGGCGCCGTGCACCGCGAGCAGCTCCGGGCCGACGCCGAGCAGCTCCGTCTTCGCGGCGTTCGAGTAGCTCACGATCCCGCCGTTGAACCAGTCGGAGCTGCCGGCCACGTCCGTCAGGGTCTTCGCGATCCAGCCGCCCGTGCACGACTCCGCTACGCCTAAGCGCCAGCGGCGCACGAGCAGCGCGCGGGCAACCCGCAGCGCAAGCGCTTCGAGATCCTGCTCCGCGGCACTCATCGGCCGAGCACCGCGTGGGGTGCGCGCGCGCCGAGCACGCGCTCGTACAAAGAGAGGTGTGCGGCGACGAGCGCCGCCACGCCGAACCGCCGCTCTGCACGCGCACGGGCGGCCGCGCCCAGAGTCGCACGCTCGGCAGGCGCCGCCAGCAGCCGCGCGAGCGCGCCGCGCAACGCCGCCGCGTCGCCCGCCGGCACGAGCAGCCCCGTCACGCCGTGCTCCACCACGTCGGGCACGCCGCCGGCTGCGCACGCCACCGCCGGCACGCCGGCCGCCGCGGCCTCGAGCAGCGCGAGCCCGAGCCCTTCGCGCGCGGCCGGGTGCACGAGCAGGTCGAAGCCCGGCACGAGGCGCGGCAGATCGCCGCGGAAGCCGGCCAGGGTCACGACACCCGTGAGCCCGCGCGCGGCGATCCCGCGGCGCAGCGTTGCCTCGAGCGGGCCGCGGCCGAAGCACAGCACGCGCAGCGCCGGAAACTCCTGCACGAGCTCGGCCAGCGCATCGAGCAGCAGCCGGTGCCCCTTGCGCTCGATCAGCTGCGCCACGACGCCGGCGACGAGCGCGTCGGCCGGCAGGTCGAACTCCGCGAGCAGGCGGCCGCGCGCGGCCGCGTCGGGCCGGAACGCCGCCGTGTCGACGGCGCTCGGAATCCGCAGCACGCGCGACCGCTCGACCCCGGCCGCCGCGAGCTGCGCCTCGATCGCGGTCGACAGCGCCACGATGGCCGAGTACGGCCGGTACTTGAGGCGCGCGAGAGCGCCGGGCTCGACGGCATCGACGCGCCGCGTCAGCACCGCCGGCACACCGACCAGCGCCGCCGCGAGGCCGCCGTAGAGGTCCGCGCCGCGCCGCGAATGCACGTGGACCAGATCGGGCCTTCGCGCACGCAGCGCGCGTGCGAGCCGCGGCAGCAGGGCGATGTCGAGCTCGCCGCGCATCGGGACCGGCACGACGTCGGCCGCGGGTGGCGCGCCGGCGAGCTCGCTGCCGGCGGGGGCGAGCAGCACGTTGTCCACCCCGGCGGCCGCGAGACCGTCGATCAGGGTGCGAACCTGGCTGCCGCCGCCGTAGAGGTGGCGGCCCGCTTCGATGTGCACGACGCGCATGCGCGGATCATACGTGCCGTGCAGGGGCCCGGTACAATCGGCGGCCATGAGACGCGCGAGCCGCAACCGCGTGCGCCCGAGGCGGGCCTTGCTGCGAGCGCTCGGCGGCCTGGTTGCCGCCGCGCTGTGCGCCGCAGCCGCGGCACACCATTCGATCGGCAGCATGTACGACAGCACCCGGCGGCGGACCTTCGCCGCACGCGTCGCCGAGTTCCAGTTCGTGAACCCGCACCCGTACGTGGTCGTCGACGCCGATCCGGACGCCACGGGCACCGAGCGGCGCTACAAGCTCGAGATGGACAACCGCCACGAGCTCGTCGACATCGGCATGAACGCGCAGACGCTGAAGCCCGGCGACCGCGTCGTCGTGACCGGCAGCGTCAGCAAGACGAGCGCCACGAGCCTCTATCTCTGGCGGCTCGAGCGCGCCGCCGACGGCCTGCTGTACGAACAGATCGGCTTCGATCCCCACATCTCGTACACGCGTGCGCGGTAACGGCGGCTTTGGCGCGCGGCCGCGGCTCGGCTAGAGTCGGCGACAGGGAAGCCGAAGTTGGCTTCTGGGGGAAGACCGCATGCGAATCACCATGGGCACGCTCGCCGCCCTGCTCCTGCTTGCCGGCGCCGGCAGCGCGCACGCACAGGCACATCAGTTCGAGAAGCCCGGGTCCTGCGACCGCACGTGCCTGATCCGGCTGGCGGACGACTATCTGGCCGCGCTCGTGGCGCACAACCCGAAGGCCGTGCCGCTCGCGCCGTCGCTCAAGTTCGTCGAGAACACGGTGCCGATGAAGCCCGGCGAAGGCCTGTGGGCCACGGCCAGCGCGGCGCCGATGACGTTCGCGATCCACGTGCCGGACCCGGTGTCGCGACAGATCGGCTTCATCGGCATGCTCGAGGAGAACGGCAAGCCGATCGAGCTCGGCCTGCGGCTGAAGTTCGAGAACGGCGCGATCGTCGAGGCCGAGCACCTGGTCGCCCGCAGCTTCCAGCCGGGCGCGCTCGACAATCTGAAGACCGTGCGGCCCGGCCTGCTGGCCGAGGTGCCGCGCAACGGCCGGCTGCCGCGCGAGCTCATGCTCGCGATCGGCATGACCTACTACGACTCGATCGAGCAGAGCAGCGGCGACGCCACGCTGTTCGGCAGCGACTGCGAGCGGCGCGAGAACGGCCTGATCACGGCCGGCGGCACGGGCTTGGGTCTCGACGGCCTGCCGCGGCTCGGCTGCCACGCGCAGATGGATTCCCGCACGTTCACCTACATCGACGACATCGTGCTGCGCCGCGTGTGGATCGCGGACCCCGTCACGGGGCTCGTGTTCGGGCTCTCGCACTTCCGCCAGTCGATGAAGGACAAGGAGATCACCGTCATCGACCGCGACGGCAAGCTCGTGAAGCGCGACATGAGCCGGTTCGGCCCGTTCGACCTGCCGGCCGCGCACATCTTCAAGATCCGCGACAACCGCATCCACGAGATCGAGGCCATCGGCTTCACGATGCCGTACATGTCGAAGAGCGGGTGGACGGACTTCCTGCGCTGAGCGCACGACGGAGAACTACATGAAGAAGACGACGGCCTTGCTGGCTCTCGCGGCACTTGCGTGCCTCACCACGGCGACGACCGGAACCGCATCGGCGGCCGCCCCCTGCGACCGCGAATGCCTGCGCGGCACGATGACGACGTTCCTCTACGCGCTCGTCCGGCACGACGCGAGCCGCGTGCCGGTCGCAGGCTCGGTGCGCGTGACGGAAGACGCCGTCGAGAAGCCGCTCGACAAGGTCGGTCTCTTCAGAACGGTGACGCAGCTGCGCGGCTACCGGCAGGACATCCTCGACGAGCGCGCCGGCATGGCGGGCGCCGACGTCATCGTCGAGGAAGTGGGCGCGCCCGTGCTGCTGGTCGTGCGCCTCAAGGTCGTGGACTTGAGGATCACGGAGATCGAGACCGTCGCCACGCGCAGCCGCAGCGAGGGCCTCATCTTCAACATCGATGGACTCCGCGCACCGAGCGAGGAAATGAACTACGCGCCGCGGCCGGAGCAGCTCATGTCGCGCGACGACGCGATCAAGGCGGCGCTGCACTACCCCGCCGGCCTGAACTCGGCGAAGACCTTCGCCGCCGTGAACGCGCCGTTCGCGCCGAACGCGTATCGCTTGGAGAACGGCCAGGTCATGGCCGGGCCGGACTGCAAGTTCGCGCCGGGCTGCGAGAACATCTCGACGCAATCGCTCGCGATCTTCGAACGCCTGGGCGACGTGCAGACGCGCGTGATCGGCGTCGACGAGCGTTTAGGCATCGTGTGGCTGCGCATGGCCTGGGGCGCGCAGAAGAAGGGCGGCGACCAGCTCACGGTCTGGGAGAGCTTCAAGGTCTACGACGGCCGGATCCACGCCGTCGAGGCGTTCATGAGGATCCTGCCGATCGAGCTGCGCTCCGGCGGATGGGAGTGAACGACTTCGCGCGCTAGAGCGCCTGCACCGGCTGCGTGGGCCGGCCCGCGTAGGTGCGTTCCGGCAGCAGCCGCTCGCCCTTCATGACGGCGCTCTGCGGCACGACGTACGCGCCCTCGCCCACGTCGGCTCCGTACAGCAGCAGCGTGCCGCGGCCCACCGTGCCGCGCGCGCGCACGCGCAGGCGATCGATCTTCAGCACGCGGTCCTCGAACGTGTGCGCCTGGTTCAGCACGGTCACGGTCGCGTCGTCGCCGAACTCGAGCATGTCGGGATCGGCCACGTGCGAGAAACCCGGCCCGAGCACCACGCGGCGGCCGAGCTTGACACCCATCGCACGCAGGTAGGCGTTCAGCATCAGCGAGCCCTCGAGCGCGCTGACGGGCGCGGCCCAGAAATCCCAGGCCACGTACAGGAAGTCCCAGCGGCTGACCCAGCACGACCACAGCGGATGCGTGCCGGGCCGCGCGCGTCCGAGCAGCAGCCACTTCAGGCCGATCACGAGCAGCGGCGGCAGCACGAGCAACGCGACCTCGGCGGCCGGCACGACGACGAGCAGCACCACGGGCACCGACAGCGTGAGCTCGGCCCAGTCGAGCACGCCGAACCAGGCGAAGATCAGCGCCACCGGCAGCACGGGCACCGCGAACCGCAGCAGCTCCCACGCGAGCCGGTTCAGGTAGCGCAGCCAGCCCGGCTCGTGGGTCAGGCTGCGATCCGCGGCCACGGGCTCGCGGTTGTGCAGCTGAAACGGCGGCTGGCCGAACCACGACGTGTCGCGCCGCATGAGCCGGTCGTCGGCCACGGTGCACACACCGATCAGCACGCCGTCGGCCACGGTCTGGCCGCAGCCGACGACGCAGTAATTGCCGAGGAACACGCCGTTGCCGATCTTGACGGGTGCGAGCTCGACCGTGCCGCGCGAGATGCGCGGACCCGCGAGATACACACCGTCGGCGAAGAAGCTCTCGGCGCCGATCTCGACGAGATCGGGCACGGTGTCGGCGATCGTGCCGACCTCGCTGCCGCGGCCGACGCGCATGCCCGCCACGCGCAGCCACACGGGCCAGAGCAGCGTGCCGCAGAGCCAGCGGCCGGCCGACTCCAGCGTCTCGGTCTTCAGGCGCACGCGCACGTACTCGGCGCTCCACAGATCGATGACGCCGGGACGCACACGGCCGAGCAGGCGCATCGCGAGCGCCTCGAACAGCAGCGTGGCCGGCACGGCGAGAATCACGGTCACCGCCTCGATGGACCAGTACCGCACCTCGGCCAGCGGATCGAACAGCCAGTCCATGAACGCGGCCGCGTCGAGCCGCAACGCGAACGCCGCGACGACGACGATGGCCTGGATCGGCAGCGCGGCGAAGGCCGTCACGGCCAGCCGGCCGCCGAACAGCGCGAGCCCCTGCGCCGCCGGCGAGAGCGGGCGGCCACGCTGCGCGAGCGGACGCGATGGCGCCGGCCCGGCCGGCGTTGCCGGCACGCCGTCCCAGCGCTCACCGTCCGGAATCTCCGCGCCGGGCGGGAGGTACGACCAGGCGGTCAGTACCGCGCCATCGCCGAGCCGGCCCCCGGGCCCGATCGCGGCGCGCGTCTCGACCGTCGCGCGCGCCCCGACGGTCACCGGCCCGACGACGGTCTGGCCGTCGACCAGCGTCACCAGGTTGAGCCCGGCGTCCTGGCCGATGGCCGCGTCGTCGCCAACCTCCAGCAGATCCCAGCCGCCTTCGAGGACCGTCGCGCCGCGATGCAGATGCACGCGCGCGCCGATCCGCGCACCGAGCGCGCGCAGCAACGCGTTCTGGAACTCCGTGGCCTCGAGCAGTCGCCACGGCACGAGCCGCACGCACCGCTGCACGATCCAGTTGCGCAGATAGAAGCCGCCCCACACAGGGGCCCGCAGCGGCCGATACCTGCCGATCAGGAGCCACTTCGCGGCAACGGCGAGCAGCGCGGTCAGCAGCGCATAGACCAGCAGCGCGACCACGTAGAACACCGGCGCCAGCACGATGGCGAGCTCCGGACCGATCGCGTCGATCACGTCCGGCAGCACGTCGAACGTCAGCACGTAGGCCACCGGGGCCAGCACCATGACGCCGAGCAGCAGCACCAGGGCCTGCACCGTCGTGACGAGCCACGGCCGCCCGCGAATCGCAGACCGCGGCTCGCGCCTGTCGACGGCACTTCGCGCCGCGTCGCCGTCCGCCCGCGCGGCCACGCGCGCCGCGAGCGCCGCGGCCGTGCGCGCCTCGTACACGTCGCGCACCGTGAGCAGCGCGGTGTCGGCGTGATCGCGCAGCTGCGAGATCAGCACGGCGGAGGCGAACGAGTCGCCGCCGAGCTCGTCGAAGAAGTCCTCGTCCACGCCCACGGGCTCCGGCAGTCCGAGCGCCTGCTGCATGGCCGCGGCCACGCGCGCCTCGCGCTCGTCGTGCGGCGCGGCGGCGTGCGGCCGCTGGCCATGCGTCTCGAGGCTCAGCACCGGCAGCGCGCGCCGGTTCAGCTTGTTGCTCGCGTTGCGCGGCAGCGTGGCCAGCGTGCCGATCTGCGCCGGCACCATGTAGGCGGGCAGCATCTCCCTGAGGCGCGCCTTCAGCGGCTCCGGGTCCAGCGTTTCGCCGGGCCGCTCGGGAACGACGAAGCCGACGAGCGTCCGGCGCGCGCCTTCGCCCTGCACCGTGCACGCGGCCTCGCGCACGCCCGGTATCTCGGCCAGCCGCGCCTCGATGGCCTCGAGCTCGATGCGGTAACCGCGGATCTTGACCTGCGCGTCGATGCGGCCGTGCGAGTAGAACCGTCCGTCGGCGCCGCGCGTCGCGAGGTCGCCGGTCCGGTACAGCCGGCCGAGGCGCGGATGGATGGGGAATTTCTGCGCCGTCAGCGCCGCGTCGTTGCGATAGCCCCGCGCGAGCCCGACGCCGGTGAGGCACAGCTCCCCGGGCGTGCCATCCGGCACGGGCTCGAGGTTCTCGTCGAGCACCCACGCCTGCATGCCCGGCACCGGCACGCCGATCGCCACGGGCTTGCCGGGCTCGATCACTGCGCGCAGCGCCGTGACCGTGGTCTCGGTCGGGCCGTAGTCGTTCACGACGCGGCGGCCCACCGACCAGCGGTCCGCGATGTCCTGCGACAGCGCCTCGCCGCCCGGATGCAGCAGCCGCAGCTCCGGCAGCTCGCGGGCGGGATCGGCGCACCCCGTGGCCCGCAGCAGGGTGGGCGGCGGGCAGAACATCGTCACGCGCTCGCGGCGCAGCCACGCCGGCAAATCCGGGCCGAGGCGCACGGCCTCGTCGTCCATGACGACGAGCGTGGCGCCTACCGCGAGCGCAAACCACGTTTCCTCGATCGAGGAGTCGTAGGCCGAGGACGAGTTCTGCGCGACGCGATCCTCGATCGTGACGCCGAGAGTGGCGATGTCGCCCAGCACCAGGTTCACGATGCTGCGGTGCTCGATCATCACGCCTTTCGGCCGGCCCGTGGTACCGGACGTGTAGATCAGGTAGGCGAGACTCGCCGG
>DASZSB010000073.1:0-4848 GCA_035548835.1 Gammaproteobacteria bacterium
ACGGCGCCTGCGGCACCTTCGGCACGCATGCCGCGCCACCCGGCACCGGCGTCGTGGCGTCGAACGCCGTGATCGCCGGCAGGCCGCCACCGATCGCGCGGCCGTTCGCGTCCACGGTCGCCGTGCGCGACACGTTCACCAACGCGGCCGCCCCGGCGTAATCCCCCTTCCGGTACAGGCCTTCGGCCTTCAGCAGCCGCATCTCCGACAGCATCATGATCGGCGTGCTGCCGTTGCGCGCCGAGCCGGCGTCGCCACGCGTGCGCCACGACTCGAACCGCAGGAAGTCGTAGTTGCTGAAGCCCCAGCCCGCGCCGGAGAAGTTGTCGCCGCCGTTGCGGTTGAGGAAGTAGCGCTTGCACCGCGACGCCGCCACCGTGCACGACGTCGTCGTGAAGTCCGACTGCTGCGCCGACCGCGTGGCGCCCTGCGGGAAGCGCAGGTCCGGACTCACCATGAAGAACCCGTTGTTACCCGCGCCGCGGTCGCCCAGCGGCTGGGCGATCCACGCCGCGTAGCTCGTCCCGCCGTCGGCCATGCCGATGTAGAACGGCGGCATCTGATGCCACGAACCGCGCGTGCCGTACTGGTTGCGCCACGCGAGCACGTTGAACGTCGTCGTGCTCGTCGTGATCGAGTCGTCGAACGTGATGCCCGCGTCCACGTCGGCGATGATCGCGGTCCAGTCCGCCGCCGCCCGCTCGGTCGGGGTCCGCGCCATGTTCGCCCGCAACCGCGCCCGGTAGCTGTGCACCAGCTTCACGAACTCGGCCTGCGAGTACGACTTGGTCGACGGGATCCAGTCGCCCGGCAGCGGGAAGCCGTCCGTGCCGGTCGTCCCCGTCGTCGTGGCGTAATCCAGCGACCGCTGCAACGCCGCGTACGCCGAGTCCGCCACTTCCGTGTACGGCCGCAGCTTGCCGACACATACGCCCGTGAACGGATCCGGCTTGCAGTCGTCGCCCGTGCCCATCGTCGGCGAGATGATTGCCGCCGAGTCGTGCATCAGCGCCACGTACCCGAGCGAGATGCCGCGGAGGAACTCCGCGAACGCCCGCGCCCGCAGGTTCCGCGCGTCGGTCTTCGGGTCCGTCAGGCCCAGCGTCAGGCCCGAGTCCATCTTCGCCAGGACCGTCGACGCCACGCGCGTCACCTCACCCTCGATCTGGTACAGCCGGAACTGCTCGCCGTTGCACGTATTGCCCGGCGAGTTCACGTTCGACGCGCCGACGAACGGCGCGTGCGAGTTCATGCAGTTGTTGGCGAGCGACGAGTAGTTCATGAGGGCGAAGATGTTGGCCATGCCCTCCAGGTTCGTCGTGCTGCCATACACGCCCGTCATGTACCGCTTGTAGTACGAGCCGAGCAGGTTCTCGGCATCGGCCGGCGTGCCCAGCACCCGCTCCGTGTTACCGGAGTTCGGGTTCGCCACGGTCAGCTTGTTCTCGCAGGCGCCAAGCCCGATCGCGGCCGCCAGGACAACGCCCGGCAGGATTCTGCCCGGCAGGATTTTGCGCATCATGGTGGGTGTC
The DNA here is from genome assembly GCA_035548835.1 of Gammaproteobacteria bacterium. GTDB lineage: Bacteria > Pseudomonadota > Gammaproteobacteria > Steroidobacterales > Rariloculaceae > FEN-1219. The sequence goes on from DASZSB010000073.1 coordinate 1,533, forward strand.
ACTCCTAGAACCGGGTGGAGATGGAGAACGTGAACGTGCGGAGCGTCGGGAAGTTGAACGCGTCCACCTGGTTGATGAGGCCCGAGCCCGCCTGGCCGCCGTCAACACCCACTTCCGGGTCGTAGCCGGAGTAGTTCGTCCACGTCTTCAGGTTCCGGCCCACGACACCGAAGGTCCAGTCACCCACACCGCTGATCGGGCCCACCTTGTACGTCACGCTCATCTCGCGGAGCTTGGCGTACGAGCCGTCCTCGACGTTGTACGTGTTGGGGCCGAGGATGTCGTAGAACCCGCCGACGCCCACGCCTTCCGAGCCACCCACGCGCCACCCGTACCCGAGCGGCTTCGCGTTCTCGACCGTCTGGTGCGCCTGGTCGAAGTAGCTCGAGCTGTAGTCCAGCAGGCCCCAGCCCTCGCCCTGGTTGTTGATGTAGTGCCCGAACGTGCCGTCGATCAGCCCGTAGAACGTCACGCGCTTGTACGTGAACGTCGTGTTGTAGCTGAGCCGGTAGTTCGGCAGCGTGTTGCCGAGGATGTGGTTCAGGCCCGTGCCCTCGCCCGTCTGGCCCTTGAGCGGCCGGTCCACGATCGGCATGCCGAAGTACAGCGGATAGTTGTACGGCGAGTTCGCCGCCGGCAGCTTCGTCTGCCACAGGTTCTTCGTGATGCCGTCCTTGTAGCTGTTCCCCGCGCCGACCCAGACCACCCAGCCGTTGTTGTCCACCTGGTAGTCCTTGCCCTCGCCGCACGAGGCCTGCAGCGACGCCGGCATCTCCCCGCAGCCCTGGTAGAACTCGCGGCCCCAGATGTTGCCGTACCGGTTCGCCGGCTGGTGGTCGCGCGCGCCGCACGCCGTCACGCGCGGGCTCGTGCCCTCGCACGGCGTGTTCCGGTCGGCCGTCATCAGGAAGAAGCTGCCCGTGCCCTGCCCCGTGCCGCCGCTCGTGAAGTACTCGGGGATGAACAGCTCCGTGATGTACGTCCGCGTGCGGTCCCACGAGGCCCGCATGCTCCACTGCATGTCCCGCTTCGTGATCACCGGCAGGCTGGCGCTCACTTCCCACGTGTGGTTCGCCAGCGTACCCGCGTTCTGCCACTGGTTCGCGAAGCCCAGCGACACCGGCGTCGGCACGTTCAGGATCTGGTTCTTCGTCGAGCTGTTCGCGTTCGTGATCTCCAGGCCCAGGCGGTCCCACAGCGTCAGGTCCACGCCCGTCTCGACTTCCGTCGTCGTCTCCGGCTTCAGCTTCGAGTTGCCGGCCTGGCCCAGCGAGCAGCCCGAGTTGCTGCACGAGTACGTCTCGTACTGCGCCGTGAAGCTCGGCGTGTTGCCCGCCGTCCCGATCGACGCGCGGAACCGCACATCCGACACCTTCGGGATCTTGAACCACGGCTCTTCCGAGATCCGCCACACGCCCGAGAGGCGGTGGAACGGCGCCCACCGGTTGCCCGACCCGAACAGCGAGCTGCCGTCGTACCGGTACGTGCCGTCGAGGATGTACTTGCCCTTGATGTCGAAGTTCGCGCCGCCCACGACGCCCACGTTGATCACCTTCTGGCTCGTCGACGTCGCCGTGACGTTCGTGCTCGTGTTGCTGAGCGTGAACACGTCCTTCACCACGAACTGCTGGCCGGCGCCCTGGTTCACGTAGAGGTTGCTCTCGTCATAGAGCCCCTTCACCGTGAACTTGCTGTTCACCGACGACGACAGCTGCTTGCGGAGCGTCGCCGAGATGTTGCCGTTGAGCGCGTCCTCGCTCCGGTTGTTGATCGACATGTTGCCGAAGTTCGTCGAGGACGAGAACGACTGCGTGCGGTAGCCCTTGACCTGCGCCGCGTCGCTCTCGCGCTTGCGGCTGTCGTACCCGCCCGTCGCGTCGAACGTGATCCAGTCCGCCGGGAAGTACGACACCGTCATGTTCGCCAGGATGCGCTGGGAGTTCGACGACGAGATCGAGTTCCGCGCGTCGTACACGAACGCGCCGGAGCCGTTGCCCGTGCCCACCATCGGCGAACCACCACCGCGGATGATCGGCCGCCCCAGCGTGTCCACCGCCAGGTAGTCCGTCCCCGCCGGCGCCCCGCGCAGCAGCGCGCCGAACGCCTGGCTGTGGTTGTCCGTCGTGCTCTGGTCCACCAGCGTGCTCACCGAGAACAGCAGGTCGCTCCGCGCCTCGTAGTCCAGGTTCACCCGCCCGCGCACCGCCTGCTGCCCCTTCAGGTACTTGATCGCGCCGCCCTCGTCCGTCAGGCCGCCGCTCACGAAGTACCGCGTCGTCCCCGCCCGCCCCGTCGCGTCCACCGACGTCACCTTCGTCGGATTCGTCGTCGAGAACTGCGCGAACGCGTTGTACCGCTGCCCCGGCCACACCGTCGCCTGGAACACGTTCTGCAGGCCGCCCGTCGTCGCCGTCGGCGCGTTGTTCTCGATCGTCTGCGGCGTGCGCGAGGTGTCCGCGTTCACGTTGTTGATCCGCAGGATCTCGTCCATCCAGTTCAGCGTGCGCGAGCAGCTCCCGATCGCGCCCGACCCCTGCACGCAGAACCGCTTGCCCGTCTCGTCCTTGGCGAGGATTGTGTTCTCCGGCGCGCCGTACGAGAGCGAGTTGAGGTCGTTGAACCCGTACTCGCTCCGGACGTTGAACTTCACGCCGTCCTGCGTCCCGCCACGCTTCGTCTTGATGATCATCACACCGTTCGCCGCCGATGTGCCGTAGAGCGACGCACCCGCCGCGCCCTTCACCACCTCGACCGACTCGATGTCCAGGCCGCCGATCTCGTCCAGCGACCCCACCCGCATGATCACGCCGTCCACGATGATGAGCGGCCCCGTGTCACGCCCCGACGCGTTGATCGACGTCGGCCCGCGCAACATGATGTCCGGCGTCGAGCCCGGCTGCCCGCTCGTCGACGCGATCCGCATCCCCGGCACCTTCCCCTGCAGCGCCGAGATCGGGTTCGGCGACGGCACCGGCACGTCTTCCGACGTCAGGCGCCCCACCGCGAACGGCACCTTCGCCCGCTCCGTCCCTTCGATCGAGCCCGTCACCACCACTTCCGACAGGCGGTTCACGTCGTTCTTCAGCGCGAAGTCGTGCGTCAGCCGGCCCGCCGCCACCGTCACTTCGAACGTGGCCGGCACATAGCCGATCGCCCGCACCTGCAAGTTCGCCTTCTGGCCCTGCACCCGGGCCGCCGGTATCGTCAGCGTGTAGTCGCCCGAGACGTTGGTCTGCACACCCAGCCCCATCGCCGTGATGTACACCGTGGCCGCCTCGATCGGCTGGCCTCCATCGCCGGTCACCTTGCCGGTGAT
>DASZSB010000074.1:0-7113 GCA_035548835.1 Gammaproteobacteria bacterium
CGAACCACGCCGCCGAGGCCACTCATGCACGCCCTTGCCCGCCTGCTCACGGTCTGCGGAGTTCTGACCACCGTCCCGGCGCTGGCACAGGCGCCCGCGGCACCGGCCGCTGCCGCCATGACGCTCACGGTCCAGGGCTTCCCCGACGGCGGCGCGATCCCGGTGCGCTTCAGCCAGGCCGCGCCGGGCGCGGCGCCCGGCGGAGGCACCTCACCCGCGATCAGCTGGGCCAACGTGCCCGCCGGCACGCGCTCGCTCGTGCTGCACATGCACGACATGGACGTCGTGCGCGATCGCACCACCGAGGATCAGGTGCACTGGCTCGTCTGGAACATACCGCCGACGGCGAAGGGGCTGCCGGAAGGCGTTCGCCGCGGCTCGCGGCTGGCGGACGGCAGCTACCAGATCAGCGCCACCGGCCCGCTGTACCGGGGCCCCGGTGCGCCGGCCACGGGGCCGCAGCACCACTATGTGTTCGAGCTCTACGCCCTGAACATCACGCTCGACGTGCCGCCTACGGACGACGCGTTCGAGACGCGCACCATTGTGAGGACCGCCATGCAGGGCCACATCCTCGGCAAGGCCGTCTACGGCGGGCTGTTCCGGCGGCCGGCGCAGTAGACGCGGCACGGCGCGCCGCCGCCGGCCCGGCCGGTGGATTCCCGCGGCCGGCGCGCATACGCTGACGCGACGGCGCCCCGCCACCCGAGGGAACATGCGGCCACTGCAAGGATTCGCACTCGCCCTGCTGATCGCCGCCGCGTCGCCCGCGGCGCGGGCGACCTCGAGCGCGCCGGCCTGCTTCAGCCCGCGGGAGCTCGGCCAGCGGTTCCTGCTGCAGACCAACTACACCGACGAACAGAACAGCGGCCAGGGCTTCATGACGAGCCGCAGCCGGGTCGTGAGATTCGAGCGCGACGGCGCGGCGTACAGGATGATCGACGACGGCGGCCCGGCGCAGCGCCATCGGCTGCTCGCCACGATTCCGGTTCACGACGAGACGCAAGCAGGCGTGGCGCTCGACTTCAACGCCGGCTTCGACGCGATCCACGCCGAGGAGGACCGCACCGGCGAGGATTACTACGGCAGGGTCGCGAAGAAGGACACGCCGGAGCTGCGCCTGAGCGACCGCCGCACGCTATCCGTCGAGTGCCACCGCTCGTCGCTGGTCTTCGATCAGGAAGCGACGAAGGAGGACGGCACGCGGATCGTGCTGCACTATTACCTCGGCCCCTACCGCCCGGACCCCGGCTTCCAGCCGTTCGAGATGCCGAACCTCCAGCACTTCGGCTTCTACGAGACGTACCCGCAGCAGCGGGACGGCCGGTGGGTGCTGTACGCGATGAAGTTCGGCACGCGCGAGCCGATCGAGTTCGCGCTGTCGGCCGCGATCCCCACGGTGTACCGCGCCGCCGTGCGCGAGGGTGCGCTGTACTGGAACCGCGCGTTCGGGCGGACGCTGATCCGGGTCGTCGACGCACCGCCGGACGTGCGTGCGCCGAGCCCCGACTACAACGTGATCGAATGGGTTACGGCGGGGGACTACGCTTCGACGTCGTACATCCAGAGCGACCCGCTGACGGGCCAGATCCTGCACGCGCACGTGTTCGTGCTGCGCGAGACCATGATGGACGGCGATCTGTCGCTGCAGAACGATCACCTGCGCTACATCGTGGCGCACGAGGTCGGCCACGCGCTCGGCCTGCGCCACAACTTCGCGCCGGGCCGTCCTGCCACGGTCATGGACTACTTCAACCTAGAGCAGATCTTGACTATCGGCCGCGACATCCACGCGGGCAGGCCCGCCCTGCCGTACGACCGCGCCGTGATCCGCCACGTGTACTTCGGCGAGCCGCTCGACGTCGCCGCGTTGCCGCCGTTCTGCACGGACAACCAGAAGGGCTGCTCACCGTTCCCACGCCACCCGAAGCCGCCGGTGGAAGTGCTCGGCATGAAAGGTGACACGCCGGCCGGCGACTGAGCGCCCGCGCCATGCGGCGCGGGCGCAGGTGCGTCGTTCGCGTCAGCCGCTCGGCTGCGCCGCCTCCCAGCCGCCGCCGAGCGCCTTGTAGATCAGCACGACCGACGCGTTGAGATCCGTCTCGACCGCCGCCAGCGCGTCCTCCGCCGAGAGGCGCGTGCGCTCGGCGTCGAGCAGGCGCAGGAAATCCACGACGCCCTGCTGATAACGCACGCGCGCGAGTTCCGCCGCCTCGCGCGAAGCCGCGGCCTGCTCGACCAGCGACGTGAGCCGCTGGCGCTGCGCGCCGTACACGGCGAACGCGTTCTCGGTTTCCTCGAGCGCGCGCAGCACGGTGTTCTCGTACGTCGCGAGCGCCGCGTCCGTGCGCGCCTCGGCCGCCGCCACGCGCGCGCGACCGCCGTTGCCGAAGCCGGACCACGTCAGCGCGGGCGCGAAGCTCCACGCGCGGCTCTGCGAGTCGACGATCTGGCTCGCATCCCCCGAGATGAAACCGATGAAGCCCGACAGCGAGAGCCGCGGGAACAGGTCCGCCTTCGCAACCCCGATGCGCGCCGTCGCGGCGGCGAGCTCGCGCTCCGCGGCGCGGATGTCGGGCCGGCGCTTCAGCAGGTCCTCGGGCGCGCCGACCGCGAGCGTCGTCAGGTGCGGCGCGAGCTCGCGCGGCGCCAGTTCCTCCGTCAGCGCGCCGGGCCGCAGCCCGAGCAGCACGGCGAGCCGGTTCGCGGCCACCGTCTGCGCGGCCTTCAGCGGCGGAATCTCCGCCTCGGTGGCGGACAGCCGTGCCTGCGCGGTCACCACGTCGAGCTGCGTGCCGCTGCCGAGATTGAGCTTCACCTTCGTGAGATCGAGCGTCTCGCGCTGGTAGCCCAAGTTCGCCTCGGCCACCGCGAGCCGCTTCTGTGCGCCGCGCAGCTCGAGGTAGTTCAGCGCCACCTCGGCCGCGACCAGCACCTGCGCATCACGCAGGCGCGCCTCCGCGGCGCCCTCTTCCGCGCCCGCGGCTTCGATGCCGCGGCGCAGGCGCCCGAACAGATCGGCTTCCCAGAGGCTCGCGACGCCGAGCTGGTTGCTCTTGATGTCGACGCGATCGGTCGTGAACCCCGGAATCTGCTCGTCGCTCTCGCTGTGCGAGGCCTCGGCCGTCACGTTGGGCAGGCGCGTGCGCTGCGCCGCACCGAGCAGCGCGCGCGCCTCCTCGACGCGCGCGGCCGCAGTCTTCAGGTCGAGGTCGCCGCCGAGCGCGCGCGCGACGAGATCATCGAGCACGGGGTCGCCGAACTGACTCCACCACCTGGCCTCGAACGGCTGCGTGGCGACACCGACGGCATCGGCGCCGACGAACTGTGCCGGCGGCGTCTGCGGCGCCTGGTAGTTGGGCCCCACGGCGCACGCCGCGAGCAGCAGCGCGAGGGGTGAAACGTAGACGAGCTTCATCGTGATACTCCGCGAAAAGAAGTTACGGCACGAGCGCCGCGTGCGCGGGCGGCGCGGCGACGGGCTTCGCCACCGCCACCGTGAGCCGGCGCACCCCATAGTAGAACACCGGCGTCAGCAGCAGGCCGAACAAAGTGACGCCCAGCATACCCGCGAACACCGCCACGCCCATGGCGTTGCGCATCTCGGAGCCGGCCCCCGTGGCCAGCACGAGCGGCACGACGCCCATGATGAAGGCGATCGAGGTCATCAGGATGGGTCGCAGCCGCAAGCGGCACGCCTCGAGCACGGCGTCCCAGATACTCGCGCCAGCATCCTCGCGCGTGCGCGCGAACTCGACGATCAGGATCGCGTTCTTGCACGCGAGGCCCACGAGCACGAGCAGACCGATCTGCGTGAACACGTTGTTGTCCCCACCCGAGAGCCACACACCCGCGATCGCGGACAGCAGCGTCATGGGCACGATCAGGATCACCACGAGCGGCAACGTCAGACTCTCGTATTGCGCGGCCAGCACCAGGAACGCCAGCAGCACGCACAGCGGGAACACCCACACCGCCGTGTTGCCGGCCAGGATCTGCTGGTACGTGAGGTCGGTCCATTCGAACGTCATGCCGTTCGGCAGCTCCTTCTGGGCGAGACCCGCGAGCAGCGCCTCGGCCTGGCCCGACGAGAATCCGGGCGCGGGGCCGCCGTTGATCTCGGCCGTCGGATAGCCATTGTAGTGCTGCACGATGCTGGGGCCGGAAGCCTGCTTCAGATCGACGAATGCGCCGAGCGGCACCATGCGGCCGTCGTCACTGCGCACCTGCAGCCGCAGCACGTCCTCGGGCTCGAGCCGGAACTTCGTGTCCGCCTGCGCGTTGACCTGGTAGGTGCGGCCGAAGCGGTTGAAGTCGTTCACGTACAGCGACCCGAGATACACCTGCATGGTCTCGAAGATGCGGTCGAGCGACACGCCCTGTGCCTTCGCCTTGTCGCGATCGACGTTGGCGCGCACCTGCGGCGCGTTGATCTCGAAGCCCGAGAAGAGCCCTGCGAGCCCGGGCGTCTGATAGCCCTGACCCACGATCTTCTGCGTCTCGGCGTACAGCGTCTCGAAGCCGAGTCCCGCGCGGTCCTCGATCTGCATCTTGAACCCGCCCACGGTGCCGAGCCCCTGGATCGCGGGCGGCGGGAACACCGCGATGTACGCGTCCTGGATGCCGGCGAACTTCCGGTTCAGCGCGGCCGCGATCTCCCACGCGGAGCGCTGCGACTTCACGTGCTCTCCGCCGGTCTCGCCGCTCAGCGCGACGAACGCGATACCTACGTTCGGGCTGTTCACGAACCCGTTCACGGACAGCCCGGGGAACGACACGGTGTGAGCCACGCCCGGCTCCGCGAGCGCGATCTGCTCCATGCGCTTGACGACCGCCTCCGTGCGATCGAGCGTGGCCGCTTCCGGCAGCTGCGCGAACGCCACGAGATACTGCTTATCCTGCTGCGGGATGAAACCGTGCGGAACGGTCGCGAATCCGAACCACGCGAGACCCGCAAGACCGGCGTACACCGCCACCGCGACGCCCGCCCGGCGCAGCACGCGGCCCGTGAGCCACACGTAGCGTTGCGCGAGACGCTCGAAGAAGCGGTTGAAGGGGTTCAGCACCCAGCCGAAGGCCCCATCGATCGCACGCTGCACACGGTCCGGCGGCGTGCCGTGCGGCTTCAGCAGCGCGGCCGCGAGCGCGGGCGACAGCGTCAGCGAGTTGAACGCGCTGATGGCGGTGCTGATCGCGATCGTGAGCGCGAACTGCTTGTAGAACTGCCCGGTAAGGCCGCTGATGAACGCGGACGGCACGAACACGGCGATCAGCACCAGCGCGGTGGCGATGATCGGGCTCGTGACCTCGCGCATGGCCTGGAAGGCGGCCGCCACGGGGGCGAGACCCCGCTCGATGTTGCGCTCCACGTTCTCGACCACGACGATCGCGTCGTCGACCACGATGCCGATCGCGAGCACGAGACCGAACAGCGACAGCGCGTTCAGCGAGAACCCGAACGCGTGCATCACGGCCAGCGTGCCGACGAGCGACACGGGCACGGCCGCGAGCGGAATGATCGACGCGCGCCAGGTGCGCAGAAACAGCAGCACCACGAGCACGACGAGTGCCAGCGCCTCGAACAGCGTGTGCACCACGGCATCGATCGACTGGCGCACGAACACCGTGGGGTCGTAGACGATCCTGTAGTCCACTCCCTCCGGGAAGTCCTTCGCGAGCTCCGCCATCTTCGCGCGAACGTTGTCGGACACCTCGATGGCGTTGCTGCCGGGCAGCTGGAAGATCGCGATCGCGGCCGCAGCCTCGCCGTCGAGCAGCGCGCGCAGCGCATACGAACTGGAACCGAGCTCGACCCGCGCCACATCCTTGAGGCGCGTGATCTGCCCGGCATCGCCGGTTTTCACGACGATGTTCGAAAACTCGTCTTCCGTGACGAGGCGCCCCTGAGTATCGATCAGGAGCTGGAACTCTGCGGCGTTCGGTGCCGGCGGAGCGCCGAGCTGGCCGGCGGCCACCTGCACGTTCTGCTCGCGGATGGCGTGCACGACGTCGGACGCCGTGAGGTTCAGCGCGGCCACCTTGTCGGGGTCGAGCCACACGCGCATCGCGTATTCGCCCGCGCCCACGGCCCGCGCCTCGCCCACGCCCTTGATGCGAGCGAGCTCGTCGCGCACGCGCAGCAGCGCGTAGTTCGAGAGGTACAAGCCGTCGTAGCGGTGATCCGGCGACACGAGGTGCACCACCATCGTGAGGTCCGGCGAGGACTTCTGCGTGACCACGCCCAGGCGTTGCGTGACCTCGGGCAGCTTCGGCAGCGTCTGTGCCACGCGGTTCTGCACCAGCACCTGCGCCTTGTCGAGGTCGGTGCCGAGGGCGAACGTGACGGTCAGCGTCACGAGCCCGTCGGTGGTCGACTGCGAGGAGGTGTACAGCATGTCCTCGACGCCGTTGATGGCCTGCTCGAGCGGCGAGGCCACGGTTTCGGCGATCACCTGCGGATTGGCGCCGGGGTACAGCGCGCGCACGACGACCGTGGGCGGCACGACCTCGGGGTACTCGCTGATCGGCAGGAGCTTCAGCGAGATCGCGCCGGCAATGAAAATGATCGCCGACAGCACGCCGGCGAAAATCGGCCGCTTGACGAAGAAGTGGGAGAAGTTCACGGCGGCATCCTCTCAGCGAACGTTGAGCGCCAGCGGACCGGCGCCGCCCGCACCGAGCTGCGCGAGCGCGCGCCCGTTGCGGTCCATGGCCACCTGCGTGGCGGCCACGGTCACGCCGGGGCGCACGCGCTGCAGGCCGTTCACGATCACGACGTCGTTCGGCTTGAGCCCGCTCGTGACGACGCGCAGGCCATCGAACAGGCGCCCCGTCTCGACCGGGCGATAGCGCACGACGTTGCCCTCGTCCACGACGAACACGAACTTGCGCCCGAGATCCGTGCCGACCGCGCGATCGTCGACGAACGCCGCATTGAACTGGCGCGGGCTCACCAGGCGGATGCGCGCGAAGAGCCCCGGCGTGAAGCGGCCGTCGGCGTTGTCGAGCACCGCGCGGGCGCGGATCGTGCCGTGACTGCCGTCGACGCGGTTGTCGACGAAGTCGAGCTTCGCCGCGTGCGGGTACCCGTCCTCGTCGATGAGCCCGACATAC
>DASZSB010000075.1:0-23049 GCA_035548835.1 Gammaproteobacteria bacterium
GCCTCGTTGACCTTGATCTGGCGGCCGTCGAGCGACGTGCCGTTCATCTGCTGGATCGCAGTCTGCGCCTCAGCGTCCGTCGACATCTCGACGAAGCCGAAGCCCTTGCTCTGCCCCGTGTCGCGATCGGTGATCAGCGCAACGGAATCCACTTTCCCGCACTTGCCGAACGCTTCGCGAACGGCTTGCTCGGTGATCGAATACGGCAGGTTGCCGACGTAGAGTTTTCTGCCCATGGTTACCTCCTCAGGTAGCGCGCTCGCTCAAGAGAACTTAGGCACCATGCCAGCAGACTTCTTGGAAGCGATCGGGGACCGCAGGATCATACGAAGCAACATACCCAGAAGTAAAGCGGTTCAGTGCCCAAAAACGGGCTTTCGCCCGGATTCCTAACTGGCCGGTTCGATACGCAGGATGGCCCCGTCGTCATCGTCGACCAGCACGTAGAGTAAACCGTCCGGCCCCTGGCGAACATCGCGCATGCGGTGCCGCCAGTCCGTCAGGAGGGCCTCCCGGCGCAGCTCCTCCATCCTCTCATTGAACAGGATGCGCTGGATCTGGCCGGTGCCGATGATCTCCCCATAGCGCAGGCCGCCCACGAACACGTCGCCTTTCCATTTCGGCAACCTGTCTCCCGTGTAGAAGGCCAACCCCGAGACCGCGATGGCCGGGGTCCAGTAGACGACGGGGTCGATGAACCCGTCGCGCTGGAACTTCTGCGAGTGCCAGGGCCCCTGGTACGTGCGACCGAGGCTCACCAGCGGCCAGCCATAGTTGCCGCCGGGTACCAGGACGTTGATCTCGTCGCCGCCGTTCGGGCCGTCCTCGCACTCCCAGATCTGGCCGGTGCCGGGGTGCACCGCGAGGCCGAGCGGGGAGCGGTGACCGAGCGTGTAGATCTCGGGCCGGTAGCCCGCGCGCCCGACGAACGGATTGTCGTTCGGGACCGTGCCGTCGTCATTCAGGCGCAGGATCTTGCCTGCGTGCGTCGCGGGGTCCTGCGCGTCGCCGCCGGCGGTCGACATGTACAGCTTGCCGTCGCGGCCGAACACGAGCCGCGAGATCGTGCCCGAATCCGGCAGCGTCACGAACAGGTCATGCGTGCCGACGAGCTGCCTGCCGTCCCAGCGTCCGCGCGCGAGCGCCAGCGCCCCTTTGTCGTCCGGCAGCGCCTTGTGGTACGTGAGGTAGACGTAGTGGTTCTCTGCGAACTTCGGGTGAAGTGCGACCTCGAGCAGGCCCGAGCGGCGCGCCGGCTTCACCTCGGGCACGCCCTTCACGGGCTCCGGGTCGAGCACGCCGCCCCGCACGACCCGCAGGCCGCCGTGCGTTTGCGTGACGAGCCACACGTCGTTCGACACGAACGCGATGCTCCACGGATGCTCGATGCCGCGCGTGACGACACTGACCTTGATCCTCATGCCCTCGGCCGTCGGGTACTCGACGGGATGGGTCGGCAGGGGCGGGATCGGCATCTCGGGGGCCACGGGGATGCCGTTCGCGAACGGGACGCTCTGCTGCGCGGACGCGCCGGCGATCGCGAATGCCGCGGCGCAGGCCGCGGCCGCGCCGCGCCAGCCGAGGCGCAGGCCGTGCTGCATGATCATGGAGCTCCCCCCTTCCATCGCGGCCCCCCGGCCGTGCCCTTCAGCCGTAATTCTCCGAGCGCGCGTTCAGCACCGGCCGGTTGCGGATGAACTGTGTCATGAGCCATTTCTCGCCGTCGCGCGGCGGCAGGCCGGCGTGCACCATGCGCAGGTCGGGCTGGCCATCGGCCAACGCGTTGCCGAACACGAGCCCGGCACGCTTGCCGCCGTGATAGCGCAGGGCGAGCTGCGGGAAGTCGGTCTCGCCGCCCTCGTAGTCGTCGTTCAGATAGACGAGGAACGTCGCGACGCGCTGGCCGCGCTCGCGAAGCTCCTTCTCGTAGTTCGGGATCTTCGGGTTCACGAAGTCGTAGTGGTTCGTGATCTCTTCGCCCGGGGAGTAGTGCAGGACCGTGGCGCCTTCCATGTGGTGCAGCGGAATGCCGGTCGCCACGCTCATGCGCGACTGGATGGCCACCTGCACGACGTCGGCCTGGATCAGGTCGAATCCCGCCGCGCTGTTCGTGCGCATGTGATCCGCGATGTCCTTGCCGTTGACCGGGTCGTAGATCAGCGCGCGCTGCAGCTTCGGTCGTGCGCGCTCGATGAGCCACGCGCAGATCGGATCCGTGACGAACTCCGGGAACACGCGTACGAGCGGATTGGCGGACAGCGTGGTGCCGGCGGGGGCGTGCTGCCAGAAACCCGCGTCGATCCGGTTCGCGAGCTGCCGCCAGCCGGTCGTATCCGCGGCCGCTGCGAGCGGCTCGCCGGCCAGTGCCGTCAGCTGCTTGCGCGCGGAGTCCGAGCCGTGTTCCGCGGCAAACACCAGCAAACCGATGGCATCGTTCCAGTCCTGCGGCATGTGCGCGCCGAGCGCCTTCAGCACGGCCAGCCGCAGCGCGGCCTCGGCGCTGCCCGCTTTCGCGGCGTCGAGCAGCATGCCGGTGGCTTCGGTCGGCAGCAGCGGCGCCCGGTCGCCGATCAGCAGGCGCTGGCCGAGCGCGGTCATGGCGTCGATGTCGCCGCCCTGGGTGGCCCGGGCGAGTGCGTTGATGGCGTCGTCGTGGCGGCCGGCCCGGTCGTGCTGCTCGGCGAGAGCAATGGCGGCGGTCATGAGGCTGTAGTCATACGGGCGTGGTCGGAAAGACTGTCACAACGGTCCGGCACGGACAAGCCGCCACGGCCGCCAGGGGCCGGGGATGGCGCAGGCACGACGGCTCTCTACCGTTCGGCGGGCGAGATGGCGGTCAGAATCGCGGTCAGGATTCGTTCCGGCGTGGGCGGACACCCCGGCACTTCGACGTCGACCGGGATCAGGTTGGCCACGCGGCCGGCGCTCGCGTAGCTCTCGCCGAAGACGCCGCCGGTGCAGCCGCAGTCGCCGACGGCCACCACGAGTTTCGGGTCGGGCGTGGCGTCGTAGGTGCGCTTCAGCGCCAGCGCCATGTTGCGGGACACGGGCCCCGTCACCAGCAGCAGGTCGGCGTGCCGCGGGCTCGCGACGAGTCTGATCCCGAGTCCTTCGATGTTGTAGAAGGGGTTGTTCAGGGCGTTGATTTCGAGCTCGCAGCCGTTGCAGGAGCCCGCGTCCACCACGCGGATGCAGAGCGCGCGGCCGAGCGTGGCCCGGATGCGCTCCTGCAGGCGCTCGGCGACCCGGAGCGTTTCGTCCGGTCGCGGCGCGGGCTCGGTGACGACACCGATCGAGCCGATTCTGTGCAGCGTTTTCCACATGGTTCAGAGGTCGTGCCCGCTGTAGGACAGGTTGAATGACTTGTTGATCAACGGAAAGTCCGGAACGATGTTGCCGATGATGGCGTGCTCGAGAGCCGGCCAGTTCTGCCACGACGGATCGTGCGGATGGCAGCGCTCGATGAGGCTGTCGGAGGCCGCGCGCACGGTCACCATGACGGGACCCCGCCAGCCTTCGACGAGCCCGATCCCGAGTGCGCCCGCCGGCGCCGGCCCCATGGCGGCGCGGCACTCGCCGGCCGGCAGTCGGGCGACGATCGTCGTCACGAGGCGTGCCGACTCGGCCAGCTCGTCGAAGCGTACGGCCACTCGCGCCGCGACGTCGCCTTCCGTCCGCGCCTGCTTGCGGACGTCGAGCGCCGTGTAGGGCGTGCACGGCAAATCGACCCGCAGGTCGTGGTCGCGCCCGCTCGCCCGGCCGGCGAGCCCGAGAACGCCGAGCCGCACCGCGAGGTCGGGTGCGACGGTGCCGGCACCCACGAACCGGTCGCGGACGCCGGCGTGCTCGTCATAGATCGCTCTGAGCTCCGCCGCTTCGGCCGCCACGCCCCGTGCGCGCTCCACCAGCGCATCGAGTCGGTCGTGCGCCGCATCGCGCGCCACGCCGCCCGGCACGATGAAGTCGAGAAGATAACGCTGGCCGAATGCCGCATCGAGTGCGCGCAACCACAGCTCCTTCAGTCGCGAGAACTGCGCGAGGCCGAACGCGAAGCCGGCATCGTTGCCGAGCGCGCCGAGGTCGCCCAGGTGATTCGCGATTCGTTCGCTCTCGAGCGCCAGTGCCCGCAGCCACTCGGCGCGCGACGGCACGCGCGCGCCTGCAATGCCTTCGACGGCCTGGCAATAGGCCCACGAGTACGCGACTGCCGAGTCGCCGGATACACGCGCGGCGACGCGATGACCGTCGGCCAGCGGCATCCCCGCGAGCCGTTGCTCGATTCCCTTGTGCGCGTAGCCGAGGCGTTCCTCGAGCTTCAGCACCTTCTCGCCGACGACGGAAAACCGGAAGTGACCCGGCTCGATGATGCCGGCATGCACGGGACCCACCGGGATCTCGTGCACGCCGTCGCCGGCGACCCGCACGAACGCGTAGTCGTCGGCGACCACCGGCGCTGCCGGCCGCGGATCGCCCTGGCGCGGCGCGAGCGGGCGGTAGTCCGCGGGCCAGGCGGCGTGGCGCAGCCACGGCCGCGTGTCGCCGTCCTCGGCGTGGATGCCGCACAGGTCGGCGGCGGCGCGCTGCATGCGCGTGGCGCACGGAAAGATTCCCGCGAGCCCGGGGTAGCTCGTCCGGTCTCCCGGCAGCGCGAGCTCCGCGACGATGACGTTGCGCTCGCAGAGGAACGCCGCGAGCACCGTCGGCGCGGGCCGCCACTCGGCCCAGAGCGCCAGCAACAGGCCGCCGCTGGCAGCGACGTCCTGGGCCAGCGATTGCCACGTCTCCGGCGCGGCGGCGACATGCTGCACGCCCGGAGCGCCCGGCAGGGGGGACGAGTCTGCGAGCCAGCGTCTCAGCACGGGCTCATGCTCCCGCGATCAGGGCGGCCGCCAGCCTGAACCAGTCGGCCAGGTACGACGGGATGAAGAGCCCGAGCAGCAGCACGAGCCCGAGATGCGCGAACACGGGCAGCAACGCGGGGGAGTGCGGCAGCCGCTGGGCCGTGGTCTCGCCGAGCACCATCGGTTGCACACGGCCGAAGATGGCCGCGAACGCAACGCCGAGCGCGAACAGCAGGATCGGCGTGGCCCAGGGCTGCTCGCGCATTGCCGTCGTCAGGATCAGAAACTCGCTCGCGAACACGCCGAACGGCGGCAGGCCCAGGATCGCGATCGAGCCCAGCATGAGGCCCCAGCCGACCGTTGGGCTCAGCGTGATGAGCCCGCGGATGTTGTCCATGACCTGCGATCCGGCCTTCTGCGCCGCGTGGCCCACGGCGAAGAAGATGGCCGATTTCGTCAGCGAGTGCACCGTCATGTGCAGCAGCGCGGCGAAGTTGGCGACGGGGCCGCCCATGCCGAACGCGAACGTGATGATGCCCATGTGCTCGATCGACGAGTACGCGAACAGCCGCTTGATGTCGCGCTGGCGCCAGAGGAAGAAGGCCGCGAGCACGACCGACAGGAGGCCGAAGCCCATGAGCATGTGCGATGGCAGCGAGGAGTGCAGCGAGCCCTCGACCAGCACCTTGCAGCGCACGACGGCGTAGATCGCGACGTTCAGCAGCAGGCCGGAGAGCACGGCGGAGATCGGCGTGGGGCCTTCCGCATGCGCATCGGGCAGCCAGTTGTGCAGGGGGGCTAAGCCCACCTTCGTGCCGTAGCCCACGAGCAGGAAGACGAATGCGAGCCCGAGCACGGCGGGCTCGAGCTCACCCTTCACGTTGTTCAGGTGCGTCCACAGCAGCGCGCTCATGCCTTCGCCGCCGAGGACCTTCTCCGCGGCGAAGTACAGCAGAATCGTTCCGAACAGCGCCTGCGCGATGCCGACGCCACACAGGATGAAGTACTTCCACCCCGCCTCGAGGCTCTCGGGCGTGCGGTACAGCGTCACGAGCAGCACCGTCGACAGCGTGGCTGCCTCCATGGCCACCCACACTATGCCCAGGTTGTTGCTCGTGAGCGCCACGAGCATCGCGGCGATGAACAGCTGGTACATGCTGTGGTACAGGCGCAGCTGGTTGGGCCTGACGCGGCCGTGCTCCTGCTCGATGCGCATGTACGGGCGCGAGAACAGCGACGTGGTGAAGCTCACGAACGCCGTCAGAGACACGAGGAAGACGTTGAAAGGGTCGATGAAGAACTGCTCGTGCGCGGCGGTGATGTTGCCTTCGCCGATCACGCGGATCGTCAGTGCCGCGGCCGCGAGCAGCGTCGCGAGGCTGAACAGGGCGTTGGCCTCGGGCGCCCAGCGGCGCGCGCCGAACGACGCGAGACAGGCCGCGCCGGCGATCGGGCTTGCGAGCAGCGCCAGGAATTCCACGTTACTTCTCTTCCTTCAACGACTCGAGGTGGTGCAGATCCAGGCTGTCGAACTGCTCGCGGATCTGGAAGAAGAACACGCCGAGCACGAGCATCGCGACCAGCACGTCGAGCGCCACGCCGAGCTCGATGATCATCGGCATGCCGTACGTGGCGCTCATGGCGCCGAAGAACAGTCCGTTCTCCATCGACAGGAAGCCCACGACCTGCGACATGGCCTTGCGGCGCGTGATCATGGTCAGGAACGAGAGCAGCACCACGGCCACCGCGATGCCGATCGCGTTGCGCGTGGCCGTGCTCGCGAGCGCTGCGATCGGCTGGGCGAGGCCGAAGGCAAAGATCACGATCAGCAGCCCGACCAGCATCGTGCTCGAGATGTTCAGCAGCGGCTCGCTGTCCCAGTAGACGTCGAGCCGGCGGATCAGCCGGTGCAGCAACCACGGCAGGAACGCGACCTTGACCGCGATCGTCAGCAACGCGGAGAGGTACAGGTGGTTCTGGCCCGTGCGCCAGGCGAGCAGCAGCGTGGCGGCGGCCAGCAGCGCGCCCTGGATC
The DNA here is from genome assembly GCA_035548835.1 of Gammaproteobacteria bacterium. Lineage (GTDB taxonomy): Bacteria > Pseudomonadota > Gammaproteobacteria > Steroidobacterales > Rariloculaceae > FEN-1219. Next base: position 6,876 of record DASZSB010000075.1, read on the forward strand.
GCGAACAGGTTCACGAGCGTCACGACGCGCCGCTGCGACAGCATCGCGAAGGCGATCAGCAGGAAGACCGCGGCCAGCGTGTTCAGCAGTTGCAGGTCGAACGGCATCGCCTCAGCTCCCGAGCAGCAAGTTCACGAGCAGGCCCAGCACCGCGAGCAGGAATGCCGTGGCGAGGAACTCGGGCGCGCGAAACACGCGGAGCTTGGCCGACACGGTTTCCACCACGGCCAGCCCCGCGCCCGCCGCGGCCAGCTTCAGGGCGAGGATCGGCAGCGCCGCGAGCACCGCGAGCGGCGTCTGCGTCTCGCCGGCGGCGACTCCCCAAGGGGCGAAGAGCGCGAAACCGATGCAGGCGTAGTTGAACAGCTTCAGCGCCGCGGCCCATTCCATCAGCGCGAGGTGACGCGCGGAGTACTCGAGCAGCATGGCCTCGTGGATCATCGTGAGCTCGAGGTGGGTGGCCGGGTTGTCGACCGGAATCCGCGCGTTTTCCGCCAGCAGCACGAGCACGAACGCCACCGCGGTGAACGCGAGGCTCGGGTAGAGCGCGAAGGGCCGCGTCGCGAGCGCGTCGGAGATGGCGGGCAGCGCCGTGCTCGCGGAGATCAGGGAGGCCACGAGGATCACCATCAGCAGCGCGGGCTCCGCCAGGAACCCCACCATCATCTCGCGCCGCGCGCCGAGCGTGCCGAACGCGGTGCCGACGTCCATCGCCGCCAGCGACATGAACACGCGCGCCGTCGCGAGCAGGCCCACGAGCGCTATCGCGTCCGCCGCGTTCGAGAACGGCAGCCGCGTCCCCATGGACGGGATGATGGCGGCCGCGCACACCATGGAACCGAATACCACGTACGGCGCAAAGCGGAACAGCGGCGAGGCGGTCGCGGCCAGCACGGGTTCCTTGTGGAACAGCTTGTGGATCGCGCGATACGGCAGCCAGATGCTCGGCGCGGATTTGTTCTGCAGCCACGCGCGACACTTCGCTATCCAGCCCCCGAAGAGGGGCGCCAACGCGATCGCCGCCAGCGCTTCCACCGCCTGCGTGAGCCACGGCGTGAGGCTCATAGCACGAGCCCCAGCAGCACGATCAGCGTGACGAAGCTGTAGAGCAGATACGTCGCAATGCTGCCCTGCTGCAACCAGGCGACCGACTGCGCCATGCGCTGCACGCCGCGCGCGAGTGGCACGTAGGCATAGTTCCAGATCCTGTCACCGATCGTCACGCGATAGCGCGGCGCCGCATCGAACGGCGTCGGCAGCTCGCGGCTCATCGCGAAGAACGGCTGGAAGATGTGGCGGATCGGCTGGCCGAATCCCTCCGCCGTGTCCTGCATGCGCGCGTCGAGCCGCGCGAAGCCGCAGTCCCACGGCGCGCCGGTGCGCGCACGCCGGTGGTAGAAGCGGCTCACGGCGAGGATCGTCAGGGCGACGACGGCGCTGATGACGGCCAGGAACACGCCCGGAGCGTAGGCGGCCGCCCGGCCGGCGACCGGCACGACGCGCCACCAGTCGTCGCCGAGCGTACGCGCCGTGATGAGCCCGAACTGCTGCGGCACGAACTCGAGCACGTGGATGACGTGCGCCGGCAGCAGGCCGAGCAGCACGCAGCCCGCCGCGAGCCAGGCGAGCCCGATGCGCTCGAGCCAGCCGGCCTCGTGGGCCCGCGCGAGGGAAGGCTCGCGGGGCTGACCGAGGAAGATCACGCCGAAGAACTTCACCATGACGTAGGCCGCAAGGGCCGCGGCCAACGCCACGAGGCCGGTGCAGAGCGGCAACAGCATGTTGAGGAACGGCTGCGGCACCTGATACGACGACAGGAACGCCTGCAGCAACAGCCATTCGGAGACGAACCCGTTCAGCGGCGGCAGCCCGGCGATCGCCAGCGCGCCGACCAGCACGAGCCAGGCGACCCATGGCATTCGATGGATCAGCCCGCCGAGCTTGCCGAGGTTGCGCTCGCCCGTGGCGTGCAGCACGGAGCCGGTGCCTGTGAACAGCAGACTCTTCATGAACGCGTGATTCACGGCGTGGTACAGCACGGCCACGAGCGCGAGCGAGGCCAGCGCGTGCATGCCCGTACCCTGGAACACGATCGCGAGCCCCACGCCCGTGAACAGAATGCCCATGTTCTCGATGGACGAGAACGCCAGCAGCCGTTTCATGTCGGTCTGCGCGGCGGCGAACACGACGCCGTACACCGCCGTGAAGAGACCCACCGCGAGCGGCACGAGCCCCCACGACCACAGCGGCTGGCCGAGCAGATCGAACGTCACGCGCAACGTGCCGTAGAGAGCGGTCTTCAGCATCACGCCGCTCAGGAGCGCGGACACCGGCGAGGGGGCTGCGGGGTGCGCTTCCGGCAGCCACACGTGCAGCGGCACCAGTCCCGCCTTGGCCCCGAACCCGAACAGGGACAGCAGGAAGGCCACCGTGGCCCACGCCGGTGTCAGCTTCGCCGCCCGCATCGCGTCGAACGTGAACTGCCAGCTGCCGCCCTGCAGCACGCCGAAGGAGAGCAGGATGCCGATCGCGCCGAGATGGGCGATCAGCAGATACAGGAACCCGGCGCGGCGAATCTCGGGCAGCCGGTGCTGCGTCGTGACCAGGAAGTACGACGACAGCGCCATCGTCTCCCACGCGACCATGAACGCGTACGCATCGTCCGCGAGCAGCACGCCCGCCATGCTGGCGAGGAACACGTGGTACTGCAGGCAGAGCAGGCCCGGGGCCGTGCCGGCGCCGGTGCGGAAGTAGCCGGCGCCGAACACCGAGATGCCCGCGGACGCAGCGCCGAGCAGGAACAGGAACACGTCGGAGAGCGGGTCGCGGCGAAGGTGGAACGGCAGGTCGGGCAGGCCGATCGGCAGCACAAGCGCATCCGGCGGTTGCGTGATGCTCGTGAGCGCGACGACCGCGAGCGCGACGCCGACGAGCGCGCCCAGAGGAAACAGCACGCGCCCGACCACGAACACGCTGCCGGGCCGTACGAGGCCGGCCACCCCGATGAGGCTCCAGGCGCCGAGCAGCGCTAGGTAGAGCGTGACAGAGTCGGGCATGGGCGGGTCACGGCGTTCCGAGGGCTGAAGGAGGGCGGTCCGGGATACGGCAACACATCGCGTTGTACTTCGATGATAATAGCATTATCATCTCGTGCCAATCAGTCCGGTATGCCTGCCAGGGGGCGACATTGCCGTTGGAACAACGTACGGCACGACTCACGATCCTGATCGATCCGCGCAAGAAGGCCGTGTTCGAGCGCCTGTGCGCCGAGGAAGACGCGACACCGTCTCAGGTCGTGCGCCGGTTGCTGCGCGCCTACATCGAGGAGCGCACCGGCGAGCCCTGGAAGCCCGACGCCGACGAGCCGCGGCCGCTGCGCGCCGCGCGCAAGAACAAGTGAAGCCACCCCGCCGCGTTCGGCGGGCGTGAGCCCGCCGCCGCGCGGAACCAGAACGAGAGGACACTTCCGATGACTATCTTCACCGCCGCCCACGTGAACGCTCCCGCGAACCTCAGGCACGAGGAGCTCAAGAAGTGGGTGGCCGGGATCGCGAACCTCGCGCAGCCCGACCGTGTGTATTGGGCCGACGGCTCGCAGGCCGAGTACGACCGCCTGTGTGGCGAGATGGTCGAGAGCGGCATGTTCGTGCGGCTGAATCCGAAGCTGCGGCCGAACTCGTATCTCGCGCGCTCGGACGCGTCCGACGTGGCGCGCGTCGAGGACCGCACGTTCATCTGCTCGCAGCACAGGGAGGACGCGGGCCCGACCAACAACTGGGAAGACCCCGCGAAGATGCGCGGCACGCTGCGTGGCCTGTTCGCCAACTGCATGCGGGGCCGGACCCTGTACGTCGTGCCGTTCTCGATGGGGCCGCTGGGCAGCCCGATTGCGCACATCGGCGTGGAGATCACCGACAGCCCGTACGTCGTCGTGAACATGCGCACGATGACGCGCATGGGCAGCGCCGTGCTCGATCTGCTCGGCACCGATGGCCGCTTCGTGCCATGCGTGCACTCGGTGGGCGCGCCGCTCGGCGCCGGTCAGAAGGACAGCACGTGGCCCTGCAATCCCACGACCAAGTACATCGTGCATTTCCCGGAGACGCGCGAGATCTGGTCGTACGGCTCGGGCTACGGTGGCAACGCGCTGCTCGGCAAGAAGTGCTTCGCGCTGCGCATCGCGTCGAACATGGCGCGCGACGAAGGTTGGCTGGCCGAGCACATGTTGATTCTTGGCGTCGAGAGCCCGCAGGGTGAGAAGACCTACGTGGCCGCCGCGTTCCCGTCCGCCTGCGGCAAGACGAATTTTGCGATGCTGATTCCGCCGCGCTCGTTCGACGGCTGGAAGATCACGACCGTCGGCGACGACATCGCCTGGATCAAGCCGGGCGAGGACGGCCGCCTGTACGCCATCAATCCGGAGGCCGGCTTCTTCGGAGTCGCTCCCGGCACGTCCGCGAAGACCAATTTCAACGCGATGGAGACGTTGAAGGAGAACGTGATCTTCACGAACGTCGCCCTGACCGACGACGACGACGTGTGGTGGGAGGGCATGAGCAAGGAGCCGCCGGCGCACCTGATCGACTGGACGGGCAAGGACTGGACACCCGCGTACGGCAAGGAGACGGGCCGCAAGGCCGCGCATCCGAACGCGAGGTTCACGGTGCCGGCCCGCCAGTGCCCGTCGATCGATCGCGACTGGGACAAGCCCGAGGGCGTGCCGATCTCGGCGTTCATCTTCGGCGGGCGCCGCGCGAGCGTGGTGCCCCTGGTCTACGAGGCGTTCAACTGGAACTTCGGCGTCTACATGGCGGCGACGCTCGGTTCGGAGACCACGGCGGCCGCGTCCGGCGCCCAGGGTGTCGTGCGGCGCGATCCCTTCGCGATGCTGCCGTTCTGCGGCTACAACATCGGTGATTACTTCAATCACTGGCTCGCGATGGGCCGCCGCATCGAGAAGAAGCCGCGGATCTTCTGCGTGAACTGGTTCCGCACCAACGAGCGGGGCGAGTTCATGTGGCCGGGCTTCGGCGAGAACATGCGCGTGCTGAAATGGATCGTCGATCGCATCCGCGGCCGCGCGGGTGCGATGGAAACCGACGTCGGCTGGATGCCCCGGTTCGAGGATCTCGACTGGTCCGGCACGGACATGCCGCGCGCCGAGTTCGACCGCCTCATGCACGTCGATGCCGATGCCTGGCACCGCGAGCTGACTCAGCACGGCGAGTGGTTCGAGAAGCTCGACCGGCGTCTGCCGCCTCAGCTCGCGCTGAAGCGCGAGCTGCTCAGCATGCGCTTCGCGAGCCGGCGCGCCGCGCAGTGACATTCAGGCCCGGCCCGGCAGCGTGAACATCACGTTGACCTGGCCGGTGCCCGAGCTCGGGAAGTAGTCGCACAGCGGCTGGCCTCGCCCCGCGTACTTCTCCCAGCCCAGCGCGCCGAACAGCATGGCCGTGTCGTGCATGCCGCCTTCGCCGGTGCAGTGGCGCGCGTACTCCGGCAGGATCTCGAGGAACTCTGCGATACGGCCCTGAGTCCAGAGCTCGAGCACGAGCCGGTCCACGAGCTCGTTGAACTTGCTGCTGATCCTGAACACGTTGGCCTCCGACAGCCGGTTCGGCCACAGCTGATGCGACAACGAGCCGCTCGCGAGCAGCGCGACCCTGGCGTCGCTGGCCGCGATGGCTTCCGCCAGAGCGGCGCCGAACACGCGCGACTCATCGAGCTCGGCCTTCATGCACCACGCCGCGATCGACACCACTTTCAGGGCGCCGTCGGCGTTCTGGTAGCGCAGTGGCACCAGCGTGCCGTATTCGAGCGTCAGCGACGGGGTGTGATGCGCGCGCGTGCGCACGCCGCGTGCGGTCGCGCGCTCCGCGATCGCGCTGCCGAGCTCCACGTTGCCGCGATACTCGTAGTCGAGGTCCTGGATGAACTGCGGGAACTCGTGGCTCGTGAAGCTGCCCTTGAACACCGGGCTCGCGCTCACGTGGTACCCCGAATTCACGAGCCAATGCGTATCGAGCACCACGATCGTGTCGGCGCCGGCCGCGCGAATCAGCTCGCCCATGCGGCGATGGCTCGCGATTGCGGGCTCGCGGGAGCCCTTGAGCGGCCCCTCCTGCTCCGAGAGGTACATCGTCGGAACGTGCGTGACTTTGGCTGCAAAGACGATCTCGCCCATGGCGCGCTCGGGTGACTGCGACGGCCCTGTCTAGCACCCGCGCGTCGCCGGCGAGAAGCTCGGACTTGTGCGTATGCCGGCCGTCAGCCGGCGAAAAACGCCAGCATGTCGTCGAGCAGCAGGTCCGGAGCCTCCTCGGCGATGTAGTGCCCCGTGGGCATGGGTCGGCCGGTGACGTGGCCCGCGCATTTCCGTTGCCAGTCCGCGAGCGGCGTGAACAGCCGGTGCACGACCCCGCGCTCGCCCCAGAGCACCCGCACGGGGCACTCGATGCGCTTCGCACCGTCGGCGCGGTCGTGGTCGAGATCGATCGTGGCCGCGGCGCGGTAGTCCTCGCACATCGCATGGATGGCGGCCGGCGTGAAGCAGCGCTCGTACTCGGCCAGCGCGCGGGGATCGAAGATGGCCGTGCCGCCCGGGCCCCAGCCGCCGAGCTTGGCGCGCAGGTAGAACGCGGGGTCCGCGCCGATCAGTCGCTCGGGCAGCGGTGCGGGCTGGATCAGGAAGAACCAGTGGTAGTAGGCGCGGGCGAACTCCATGGACGTGCGCTCGTACATCGTGAGCGTGGGCGAGATGTCGAGCAGCATCGCGGCGCGCACCGCCCGCGGGTGGTCGAGGGCGAGCCGATGCGTCACGCGCGCGCCGCGGTCGTGGCCGCAGACGTAGAACTCGGCGAAACCCAATCCCTGCATCAGTTCCACCACGTCGCGGGCCAGCGTGCGTTTGCTGTAGGCCGAGTGGTCGGCCGGGCCCTCGGGCTTGTCGGAGTCGCCGTAGCCGCGCAGGTCCGGCAGCACGAGCGCGAAGCGTTCGCGCAGACGCGGCGCCACGCGGTGCCACATCGCGTGAGTCTGTGGAAAACCGTGCAGCAGCACGAGCGCAGGGCGTGCATCTGCGGGCACGACGTCGTGGCGCACGTTCAGGGAAATTCCGTTCGCCGTGCGGCGTTCGAGCTTGAAGTCCGTGGCGTAGAGATCGGTCATCGCAGATGGGCCGAAGGATGCGGCAGCGCGGCCGGGTTCCGCCCAGCATCCGCACGCGGCGCCGCGGAATCAAGGGACGCGGACGCGGACATAACCACGCCCGGACCGTGAACGCGGTCGCACTTCCGGCGCCGGCGTTCAAGGTCGGCCTGCCGCGGCCGATCACGGATAGGTTGATTGGCTAAGTACTTTCTGATGTCTCGAGGAACCGCGAAGACCCGCTCCGGGCCCGACCCCCGTGCCGCCGACGTTGCCAGGTCGCGCGGCACCGTGCTGTTCGTCGAGCCCGAGAAGGACCTGCGCGCCCGCCTGGAGAACGCGGCCACGGATGCCGGCTACCTGGCGCTGACGGCACCGAGCGGCGAGGCCGCGGCCCGCGTGCTCACGGAGCACGAGGTGGACCTCGTGCTGTCCGACGTGGCGATCGAGGCCACGGCCGACGTCGAGGTCGTATACCTGCCGAAGTCCTGGCAGAACGAGGGCGAGCTCGAGACGCTGCTCGCGCAGGCCATGAAGATGTGCGTGCTGCGCCGCGAGCGGGACCGGCTGCTCGCACTGACCCAGGCGCAGAACGCCGAGCTCTCGGCGCTGAACGTTTCGCTCGAGAAGAAGGTCGCGGAGCGCACGGCCGAGCTCGGAAAGACCGCGGAGCTTCTGGCGCAGGCCGGCCGCGAGATCGAGGCCGCGTTCGACGCCACCGTGCAGGTGTTCGCGAGCCTGATCCAGGCGGGGACGCGCGACACGGTCAGCGTGCGCAGGATCGCGGAGCTCGCGCAGGCGACGGCCAAAGCGCTGGGTTTGTCGGAGCCGCAGCAGCGACACGTACATCTCGCAGGGCTGCTGTGCGACCTCGGCAAGCTCACGCTGCCGGAACCGCTGGTCCGCACGCCCGTCGTCGCCATGACGGGCGAGCAGGCGGAGCAGTTCAAACGCCACACCGTGCATGCCGAAACCATTCTCCTGCCGCTGAAGCCGCTGGCGCCCGTCGCGGCGATTCTGCGCTCGCATAACGAGCGACTCGACGGTCAGGGCTACCCCGACGGCCTCTCGGGGGATGCGATCCCGATCGAGTCGAAAGTACTGCACGTCGTGAAAGACTACGACGCGCTCCTGCGCCGGCTGATCCTGCCCGAAGCCCTGACGCCGGCCGAGGCCATGCAGTATCTGCGCGACCACATCGGCACCTGGTACGACGGCAGGGTCGTGGCCGCGTTCCTGAACGTGCTCGCGACGGCCGGCGCGCAGGACAACCCGCGCGAGCTGCGGATGTCGGTCGAAGGGCTCAAGCCCGGCATGCGCGTCACGCGCGACCTCGTGAGCCGGCACGGCGTGCTGATCGTGGCGCGGGGGCACATTCTCGACGAGCCCTCGATCGCCGCGTTGCGGCGCATCGCCGCCGGCGGCGCCGAATTCCTGCTGTACGTCCAGCGCTGAGCCCTGCGAGCCGCCGCTCCGGGCAGCAGGGCGCACCCGATTCGCCCGCCGTGAATCCAAATTCCTGGCCGCGACGAATTAACCGCCGACGAAATCCGGTGGAGAGATCGCGGTGCGGTGCGGTGAGCGGGTGGTGCGGCGGGCGGTGCGGCGGGCGGTGCGCGGGGCGCGGGCATGAGCCCGGCGGCACGGCTGATCGACTGGGTGGAGCGCGGCACCGTGCCGGATGCCGCGATCCGCTATGGCATACGGCGACTGCTGCGCGAACGGCTCGAGGAGATCGAAGCGGCCGACTGCGAACGCTCCGCCGACGTGCTCGAGCGGTTCGTCGCGCGCATGGCCGCCGCGCCGGTGGCGCCGCTGCCGGAGCTCGCCAACGACCAGCACTATGAGCTGCCGCCGGCACTGTTCGGCGCCGCGCTCGGCCCGCACCGCAAGTACAGCTGCTGCCACTGGCCGGACGGGGTGACGACGCTCGCGGGTGCGGAACAGCGGGCGCTCGCCCTGACGTGCGAGCGCGCGCAGCTCGCCGACGGGCAACGCATCCTCGAGCTCGGCTGCGGCTGGGGCTCGTTGACGCTGTACATGGCCGAGCGCTATCCGCACGCCTCGATCACGGGCGTCACGAACTCGCTGCCCCAGCGCGACTTCGTCACGGCGGCCGCCGCGGCGCGGGGCCTGCGCAACGTGCGCGTGCTGCTGGCCGATATGAACGAGTTCGACGCCGGGCAGCCGTTCGCACGCATCGTGTCCGTCGAGATGTTCGAGCACCTGCGCAACTGGGAGGAGATGTTCCAGCGCGTGGCCCGCTGGCTCGAGCGCGACGGCCGGTTCTTCATGCACGTGTTCTGTCACCGCAGCACGCCCTACGAGTTCGTCGATTCGGGGCCCACCGACTGGATGAGCCGGTACTTCTTCTCGGGCGGCATGATGCCGAGCGACGACCTGCCGTTGCGATTCCAGAAGCACCTGACGCTCGAGAGGCGCTGGCGCTGGAGCGGCGCTCACTACGCGAGGACCGCGGAGGCGTGGCTGCAGAACTTCGACGCGAGGCGTGCCGAGGTCGATCGTGTGCTGGCGGCGGCCTACGGCGAGGCCCACGCCGAGCAGTGGCGGCAACGCTGGCGCATGTTCTTCATGGCGTGCGCCGAGCTCTTCGGCTTCGCCGACGGCCAGGAGTGGTACGTGAGCCACTACCGGTTCGCGCGCGCCGACGCGTCATGACGACGACGCGTCTCGTGGTCAACGTCGCGGCGTTTCAGGCGGCCTGGTTCGGGGCCATCGGGGGCGCCGCCGCCGGCCGGGCCTGGCTCGGGCCCGCGGCCGCCGCGCTGCTCGTGGCGGGCCACCTCTGTGTCGCTGCACGTCCCGCGCGCGAGCTCGCCATCCTGTTGCTCGTCGGTCTGGTCGGCAGCGCCTGGGACTCGCTGCTCGTGGTGCTCGGGCTGATCGAGTACCGCGGCGCCGCTCCGGCGTCAGGGGTGGCACCGTACTGGATCGCCTCGCTGTGGATCGCGTTCGCGACCACGTTGAACGTGTCCCTGCGCTGGCTGCGCGGGCGCCGCTGGCTGGCGTTGCCGCTCGGCGCCGTCGCGGGTCCGTGCGCGTACGCCGCGGGCGAGTCGCTCGGCGCGCTGCGGCTGCTCGATCCGCCGGCCGCGCTGCTGGCGCAGAGCGTGGGCTTTGCGGTGCTGTTGCCGCTGAGCACGTGGCTCGCGGCGCGGTGCACGGCGGACGAGCCGGCGGAGTCGCGGCGTGCTTGATCCGACGCGCTATCTCGAGGGCCTGATCGCGATGCTGGTCGCGGCCACGATCGTGTGGGTCGTCAGCGTCGCGAAGCGCGACGCGAGCATCGTCGACGGCCTGTGGGGGCCCTTGTTCGTGCTCGGCACGCTGGCGTATGCGTGGCCGGTGCCCGCCGCGCCGCCGCGCGGCGCGTGCGTGCTCGCGCTGCTGACGGTCTGGGCCGTGCGTCTCAGCGTCCATGTCGTCGCACGCAACCGGGGGCACGGCGAGGACTACCGCTATCGGGAGATCCGCCGGCGCAACGAACCGAATTTCGCGCTCAAGAGCCTGTGGCTCGTGTTCTGGCTGCAGGCGATGCTGGCCTGGCTGATCTCGCTGCCGCTGCTCGCCGCCCAGACGAGCGCGGTCCCGATGGGTCTCCTCGACGGCCTCGGCTTCGCGCTGGCGGTATTCGGCCTCGCGTTCGAGACCGTGGCCGACCGGCAGCTCGCGCGGTTCCGCCGCGACCCCGCCAATCGCGGCCAGGTGCTCGATCGCGGCCTCTGGCGCTACACGCGCCACCCGAACTACTTCGGCGAGGCCTGCGTGTGGTGGGGCTTCGGTCTCGTCGGGGTTGCGGCCGGCGCGTGGTGGTCGCTCGTCTCGAGCGTGCTGATCACCTGGCTGCTGCTGCGCGTGTCGGGCGTCGCGCTGCTGGAACGGACCATTGGCGAGCGCCGGCCCGCGTATGCGGCGTACGTGCGCAGGACGAGCGCGTTCGTGCCGTGGCCGCGCCGCAGGCTGCCGCGCGGCGACGCCGTCGTGGATCTCGAGGCGTAGCGTGGCCGCGGAGTCACAGATGCGCGCCTGGCAGCGGCAACTGCTCGCGTGGTTCGACAACGCGGTGGGCGTCGCCGACACCGAGCCCGAGCGCATCGACTGGCTGCGCGTGGTGCCGTTCGTTGCGCTACACGCGGCGTGCGTCGCCGTCGTGTGGGTCGGCGCGAGCGCGACCGCCGTCGGCGTCGCCGTCGCGCTGTACGCGCTGCGGATGTTCGCCGTGACGGCGTTCTACCATCGCTATTTCTCGCACCGGGCGTTCAGGACGTCGCGCGCGCTGCAGCTCGTGTTCGCGGTGCTGGGCGCCTCGGCCGTGCAGCGCGGGCCGCTCTGGTGGGCCGCCCATCACCGGCATCACCACGCGCACGCCGACCGGCCGAAGGACGCGCATTCACCGCGCCAGCACGGGTTCCTGTGGAGCCACATGGGGTGGTTCCTGGCGCGCGCGAACTTCCCGACGAAGCGCGAGCTCGTGCCGGATCTTGCTCGCTACGGCGAGCTCGCGTGGCTCGACCGCTTCGACGCCGCCGTGCCGGCCGCGATCGCGATCGCGCTGTATGCGAGCGGAGCCGCACTCGAGCGGTTCGCACCGGGGCTCGATACCGACGGGCCGCAGCTGCTCGTCTGGGGTTTCGCCGTGTCGACGGTGGCCGTGTGGCACGCGACGTTCGCCATCAACTCCCTCGCGCACACCTTCGGCAGCCGGCCCCACGTGACGCGCGACGACAGCCGCAACCATTTCGCGCTCGCATTGCTGACGTTCGGCGAGGGCTGGCACAACAACCATCACCGCTACCCGTCGGCGGCGCGCCAGGGATTCCGCTGGTGGGAGATCGACATCACGTACTACCTGCTGCGCGCGCTGGCCGCGACCGGGCTCATCTGGGACCTGCGCGACGTGCCGGCGGCCCTGCGCGCGGGCGGCACCCGGGAGAGCGCGTCGTGAGGATCGCGGTCGTCGGCGCCGGCATCGCGGGCAACACCGTGGCCTACCGGCTCGCGCGCGAGCACGACGTCACCGTCTTCGAGGCCGAGAGCTACGTGGGCGGCCACACGCACACGGTCGACGTCGAGGCTGGCGGTACGCGCTACGCGATCGACACCGGCTTCATCGTATTCAACGACCGGACGTATCCCAATTTCGTGGCGTTGCTCGACGAGCTCGGCGTGCAGAGCCAGCCGACCTCGATGAGCTTCGCCGTGAGCTGCGAGCGCACGGGACTCGAGTACAACGGCACCTCGCTCGCGGCGCTGTTCGCCGACCGGCGCAACCTGCTGCGCCCGCGCTTCTACCGGCTGTTGGCCGACATCGTGCGTTTCGGTCGCGACGCGCGGCACTTCCTCGCGAGCGGCGACGAATCCGCGACGCTCGGCGAGTTCCTGGCGCGGCGGGGCTACTCCCGTGCGCTCACGGAGCACTACGTCGTGCCGATGACCGCCGCCATCTGGTCCGTGGCACCCGGCAGCGTGCTCGGGATGCCGGCGCGCTTCCTGCTGCGGTTCTTCGCGAATCACGGCATGCTGTCGATCGACGACCGGCCGACGTGGCGCACGATCAACGGCGGGTCGGCGCGCTACGTCGAGAAGCTGACCGCGCGCTATCGCGATCGCATCCGCACGGGCTGTCGCGTCACCGGCATCACCCGCCTGCCGCACGGCGTGGTCGTCCGCACGCGCGATGCCGAGCCCGAGCAGTTCGACGCGGTGTTCCTCGCCTGCCACAGCGACCAGGCGCTCGCGCTGCTGACCGACGCCAGCGCGCTCGAGCGCGAGGTGCTCGGCGCGATCCGCTACCGCGCCAACGACGCCGTGCTGCACACGGATACGCGGCTCATGCCGCGCTGCCGCCGGGCGTGGGCCAGCTGGAACTACCGCGTGCCGCAGGTCGAAACGGACGCGCCGCTCGTGACGTACCACATGAACACGCTGCAGCGCATCAGCGCGCCGGTCGAGTTCTGCGTGACCCTGAACGATGCGCGGCGCGTGGCTCCGGAGCACGTGCTCGCACGCTTCCGTTACGAGCACCCGGTGTTCGACGCGGCCGCGACGGCCGCGCAGCGGCGCCACGAGGAGATCGATGGCGTGCGCCGCACGTATTTCTGCGGCGCGTACTGGCGCAACGGCTTCCACGAGGACGGCGTCGCGAGCGCGCTCGCGGCGCTCGCGCATTTCGAGCGGAGGGGGAGGCATGCAGAGCTGCATCTACGAAGGACAGGTTAGGCACGAGCGGCGCACGCCGGTGGCGCACGTGTTCCGCTACCGGCTGTTCATGCTCTATCTCGATCTCGAGGAGCTGCCGCGGGTGTTCGCGGGACGCTGGCTGTGGTCGGCGCGGCGGCCGGCGTTCGCGTGGTTCCGGCGCGCGGATCACCTCGGCGATCCCCGCGAGCCGCTCGACCGCAGCGTGCGCGCGCTCGTGGAGCGTGCCACGGGGCGGCGGCCGCAGGGGCCGATCCGGCTGCTCACGCACCTGCGCTACGGCGGCTATGGGTTCAACCCCGTGAGCTTCTACTACTGTTTCGACGCGGCGGGCCGCGAGGTCGATTGCATCGTGGCCGAGGTCAACAACACGCCTTGGGGCGAGCGGCACTGCTACCTGCTCGACGCGGGCGGCCGTCCGCTGCGCGGCTACAGGACGCCGAAGGCCATGCACGTGTCGCCGTTCATGCCCATGGACATCGATTACCTGTGGAGCTTCTCGCCACCCTCCGAGCGGCTGACGGTCGCCATGAGCTGCGTGCGCCGCGGCGAGGTCGTGTTCGCGGCGGGCCTCAATCTCGAGCGCCGCGAGCTCACGGGCGCCGCGCTCGCGCGGGCGCTGCTCGTCCATCCGCTGATGACGCTGCAGGTCATCGCGGGCATCTACTGGCAGGCGCTGCTGCTATGGCTGCGCGGCGCGCGCGTCCATCCGCATCCGGGCAAGACACGAACGAGGTCGACATGAGCATGGAAATCACGGCAGGCAGGGTACTCGGGGCGAACACGGGCGTGATCGATCGGGCCGCGCGGCGCGCGGTGCTCGGGCGGCTCGGCCGCATCGAGACGGGCAGCTTCACATTGCGCGAGCGGCATGGCGACACGTGCTTCGGCGCGGCCGTGGCCGGAGAGCCCGCGGCCGTCGTCACCGTGCACGATCCGCGCACGTACTCCGAGCTCGCGCTCGGCGGCTCGATTGGCGCGGCCGAAGCCTACATGCACGGCTACTGGGACGCGGACGACCTCACGGCCGCCATGCGCGTGCTGCTCAGGAATCGCGGCGCGCTCGAGGGCCTCGAGACGGGCATGGCGCGGATCGCGGCCCCGGCGCAGCGGGCGCTGCACTGGCTGAACCGCAACACGCGCGCCGGCAGCCGGCGCAACATCGCGGCGCACTACGATCTCGGCAACGACTTCTTCGCGCTGTGGCTCGACGAGTCGATGATGTACTCGGCCGCGATGTTCGAGGCGCCGGACGCGACGCTCGAAGAGGCGCAGTCCGCGAAGCTCGCGGCCATCTGCCGCAAGCTCTCGCTGCGCGCCACGGACCGCGTGCTCGAGATCGGCACGGGCTGGGGCGGCTTCGCCCTGCACGCGGCGCGCACGACGGGCTGCCAGATCACGACCGTGACGATCTCGCGCGAGCAGTACGAGCTCGCGCGGGCGCGCGTGCGGCAGGCCGGCCTCGCGGAGCGCGTCGACGTACGGCTGCTCGACTACCGCGATCTCGACCCGGCCGTGCACGGCCGCTTCGACAAGCTGGTGTCGATCGAGATGATCGAGGCCGTGGGCCACGAGTATCAGCCGGTGCTGTTGCGCAAGTGCGCCGAGATGCTGAAGCCCGACGGCGCGATGCTGCTGCAGGCCATCACGATCGCGGACGCCGAGTACGAGCGCGCGCGGCGCTCGGTGGACTTCATCCAGCGCTACATCTTCCCCGGCAGCTGTCTCACGTCCGTCACGAACATGAGCGCGGTGCTCACGCGCCATACCGACCTGCGCATCGCGCACCTCGAGGACATCGGTTTCCACTATGCGACCACGCTCGCGCACTGGCGGGCCCGCTTCCACGCGCGCCTGGCCGACGTGCGCGCGCAGGGCTACCCCGAGTCGTTCATCCGCATGTGGGACTACTACTTCTGCTACTGCGAGGCAGGCTTCATCGAGCGCGCGATAGGCGACGTGCAGCTGCTGCTGCTGAAGGGCGGTAGCCGGCTCGCGTATCCGCCGAGCGTGCCGCGCACACCCGGCGCGTGACACGAGCGCGTGCCGACGTGCCTGTGCGGCGGCACGCACCGGCGTTGACTCCATGCGGCCGCGCCGTCAGTCTGGCGCGGGGGAGTCAACACCGGTTTCTCGCACGTGGCCCAGGGCCTGCTCGAACGCATCGCCGCCGGCGATCAAACGGCCGTCAAGGAATGCATGGAGGCCTACGGCAGCCTGGTCTGGTCGCTGGCGCGGCGTTTCTGTGCGTCGGCGGCCGATGCGGAGGACGCCACGCAGGAGATCTTCCTCGAGGTGTGGAAGTCCGCGGCGCGTTACGACGCGGCCATGGGCTCCGAGGCCGTGTTCCTGACCACGATCGCCCGCCGCCGGCTCATCGATCGCCTGCGCGCCCGCAAACGTCGCCCGGCCACGGAGGAGTTCGACGAGGAGCAGCCGCCGGATGCCGTGCGCTACGAGCCGGATCTGTCGGTGCAGGCCGTCGAGGTGTCGATCGCCGCGCGTGCCCTCGAGCAGCTCGGCGAGGCGGAGCGCGAGATCCTGCTGATGGGCATCGTCGAGGGCATGACGCACTCGGAGATCGCCATGGCCACCGGCAAGCCGATCGGCACGGTGAAGACGCAGCTGCGCCGCGGGCTCATCAAGGTGCGCGCCATGCTGGGCACCGCGGGAGAGGAGCCGGACGATGGCTGAGCCCGCGCGCACCGCCGATCGGCTCGACGAGTTGCTCGTCGCCCGCGCGACGGAAGGTCTCGCGGCCGCCGAGCAGCGCGAGCTCGAGCGCCTGCTCGCGGAACGGCCCGGGACC
>DASZSB010000076.1:0-3903 GCA_035548835.1 Gammaproteobacteria bacterium
CATGAGCTCCTTGTTATCGGCACCGTAAAGCTTCACGGATAACTGATCCCCAGATCGTCGAAGGCACGCAGCGCTGCGGCACGCCCCGCACCGAACACGCCGCCGCCCGGGTGCTGGAACGGGCCGACCAGATACAGGCGCTCGCACCCCGGCACCGTGTTGTTGCCGAGATCCGGCGTCGGCCGGTGCGACTGCGACTGGTACGTGACCGACGCAATGCCGTGCAGGTCGCCGCGGCGGAAGCTCGACGACGTGCGCTCCATGTCGACGGGGCTGTCGCTGTGATACGCGACCACGTTGTCGGCGAGGTTGTCGAGGAAGTTCTCCATGTGCGAGAGCATGCGCTTCACGTAGTGGTGCTTCGTGTCGTCCCACGATCGGCCGTCGGCGCGCTGGTACGGCACATAATCCCACGCGTGCATGGTCGCGGCCCCCGGCGGCGCGCGTGACGGATCGAACATCGTGAGCGAGCCGAGACCGACGAGCGGGTAACCCGAGAATTCGCCGTAGCGCAGGCTGTCGAACGACTTGCGGATCGTGTCGTACTTGTTCGGCAGGAGCTCGATCATCACGGCCTTCACGTGCGAGCCCGCACGGAACTTCAACGGCGCCCTGAGTGCCGCGTGCACGGTGATGCAGCCGATCTCGGAGATCTGCGTGGCGGAGGCGGACTTCACGATCTCGGGCGCCACGCCCTCCACCATCTTGCCCAGATCGTGCGGGTGCAGCGCCGCGATCACGCCGTCTTTCGCCGCGAACTCGCGACCGTCCTTCGTCGCGACACCGGTGGCGCGGCCGTTCTTCGAGCGGATGGCCGTGACGTCGACGCCGGCCTGCACCTCGCCGCCGTTCGCCTCGATGCTCGCGATCAGCGCCGCCGTGAGCTGGCCCGAGCCGCCCACCGGCACGCCGAAGCCGAAGCCCTCGAGGAAGCCCACGAACACGAACGTGCCGAGCCCCGTGGCCTTCTCGTCGGGCGACACCAGGTTCTCGCCGGCCACGCGCGCGAAGTGCATACGCACCTTGTCGTGCTCGAACACGCTGCAGAGGAAGTCGTGCGAGCTCATCTGCATGTACCTCCAGAGCTCGCGGCCTTCGCGGCTCTGGTCCATCAGGGCGTAGCTCGCCCCGAGCGGCGCGGGTGCGGAGTAGAACGCGCCCAGGAACATCGGCATGTAACCGGCGGCCTTGTCGGCCAGCCAGCGGTAGGCGTCCGCGTCGCGCTTGCTGAACTTCGCGATCTCGGCGCAAGTGCGCTCGCGGTCTCGGTACAGGCCGAGCGTGGTGCCGTCCTCGAACACGGACATCATCGGCAGCTCGGGAAAGACGTACCTGAGCCCGTGCCTCGACTTCAGGCCGAGCTCGTCGTTGCGCAGCAGCGGGTTGCCCTGGATGAAGATGTGCGCCATCGAGTGCTGGTCGTGCCTGTAGCCCGGCTGCGTGAGCTCGCGCGTGACCACGCCGCCGCCGAACCATTCGTTGCGTTCGAGCACGAGCACCTTCCTGCCGGCGGCCGCGAGATACGCGGCGGCCACGAGCCCGTTGTGTCCGGAGCCGACGGTGACGATGTCGTAGCTGGTGCTCATTGGGAATCCTCGCGGCCTTCTGATGTTCTCGTGCGGGGCCGCGGCTAGCATACCCGCTGCCGCGGACTTGCCGGAAGGCAGGCGCTGCTATACAAGTACCGCACAGAGCCGCTCGAGCGGCCAGCACGACAATCACAACGACTCACGTCCGCGGTTTCGAAATTCGGGGGGATTCATGCAGCGCACGAGCACCAGCGGCACCGCCGCTTCGGCTTCCTGGGATACGACGTACGAATGGCGCGCGGTCACTCTGCTCGGGCTCGGCTTCGGGCTCGTGGGGCTCGATCGCTGGATCATCGCGTCGCTGCTGCCGTTTGGCATGGCGGCCGATCTCGGCCTGAACGTGCAGGACGGCGGCAACGTGATCGGCGCGCTCGGTCTCGCGTGGGGCGTGTTCGCGATCTTCAGCGGCCGGTTCGCCGACAAGATCGGCCACCGCAAGGTGCTGATCCCGGCGATCCTTCTGTTCTCGCTGCTGTCCGGGTTGTCCGGCATCACGACGAGCCTCATGGGCCTGATGCTCGTGCGCGGGCTCATGGGTGCGATGGAAGGCTCGTACTGCCCGACCAGCTTCACGGCCGTGGCCGCCGCATCGCGGCCGGAGCGCCGCGGCTTCAATCAGGGATTGCAGCAGAGCGGCTTCGCTTTGCTCGGCTTGGGGCTCGGACCCATCATCGCGACGCAGTTGCTGCGCGTCGTGCCGTCGTGGCATTGGGTGTTCTGGATCTGCGCGATTCCGGGCTTTGTCGTCGGCGCGCTGCTGTACGTGGTGCTGCGTGAGCCCGCGCAGACGCAGGGTGGGGCGCTGATCGGCGCCACGCAGGCGTCCGGCAGCTGGTTCGAGGTGCTCAAGAGTCGCAACATCGTGCTCGGCATGCTCGCGCTGTTCTGCGCCATGTCGTGCGTGTTCGTTCTGAGTGCGCTCGTACCCACGTATCTCGCCGAGTACCTGAAGCTCGATGCGACCCAGACGGGCATCGTGGCTTCCGCGCTCGGCTTCGGCGGCTTTTTCGGTCAGTTCGGCGTGCCGGGGCTCTCGGACGTGTTCGGCCGCAGGCTCATGGCCATCCTGGGCTTCGTCGGCTCCGCCGTGTCGCTGTGGATCTTCGCGCACACGGGGGCTGCGACGGTGCCGCTGTTCGCCGGGCTCTTCGTCGTGTCGTTCTTCTGTCTCGGCAACGTGGCGCTGATCACGGGGCCCATCGCGACGGAGGCCGCGCCCGTCGGGCTCGTGTCGTCCGCCATCGGCGTCGTCGTCGGTGCGGGCGAGATCTTCGGCGGCGGCGTGGCGCCGTCGATCGCGGGCTTCATCGGCAATCAGTACGGCATCGAGAACACGCTGTACGTGGCGCTCACGGGTGTGGTGCTCGGCGTGCTCGTGAGCGTGTTCCTGCGCGAGACGGCGCCCCGCAAGACGGCGGCGATCGCGACGGCCTAATCCCTAGTCGGCCGGGTCTTCGGGGGGTGCAGCGGGCGCGGGAGCGAGCTCCTGCTGCGCCATCTGCCAGACGCTGAGGAAGAACGCGGCGATGATGGGGCCGATCACGATGCCGGCGAGCCCGAAGCCTGCGAGGCCGCCGAGCGTCGACAGCAGGATCAGGTAGTCGGGCATCCGCGTGTCGCGGCCGACCAGGATCGGCCGCAGCACGTTGTCGACCATCCCGATCACGAACACGCCGATCAGGATCAGCGCGACCCCGCCCACGACGTGGCCCCCGGCGAGCAGCATGATCGCGGCCGGCAGCCAGACGAGCGCCGTGCCGACGGCCGGCAGGATGCTGAGCAGCGCCATGACGACGCCCCAGAGCACTGGCGCCCCGACGCCCAGGACCGCGAACGCCATGCCGCCGATGGCGCCTTGCACGGCGCCCACGACGATCGTGCCCTTGATCGTGGCGCGCGACACCTGGGCGAAGCGGTCGAGCAGGTGCCGCTCGCGCTCGTCGCCGAGCGGCAGGGCGCGCACGAGGCCGTCGAGCAGCGTCTGGCCGTCCCGCAGGAAGAAGAACAGCAGGTACACCATCAGCACGAAGAACACGAGCACGCGCACGGTGTCCTGGCCGATCGCGAGCGCGCTCGCGGCGACGAACTTGCTGGCGTCCACGGCAGCGCTCGAGAGTTGCGCTTCGAGCCGCGCCGCGTCCACGCCGAGACGCGCGAGCAGCTCGCCGAGTTGCGGCACGCTGGCCGTCGCGCGCGCGTAGAGATCCTGCAGGCCGAGCTGGCCCGTGTTCAGGCGGGCGTAGAGTGCGGCGGCCTCGGTCGTGACGGCGGCGGCCACGGCGAGCAGCGGCAGCACGACGACCAGGATCACGAC
>DASZSB010000077.1:0-6034 GCA_035548835.1 Gammaproteobacteria bacterium
GGAAGGCTGGACGCTGTACCGGACGCCGGGACCGTCGTTCAAGGGCGCGACCGACGCGATCCCGGTCGACATGAGCTACTACAACTTCGTCGACCAGCACAACACGCTGGGCTTGGGACCGAACGTGCCGCTCGCCAACGGCACGAATTCCGACTCGCTGCTGGCACTCCGGGCCGATGGCACCTGGGTCCGGCTGCGCGTGCCGTACCCGCTCGGCTTCTTCTCGCGCGGCATGGACGGCCGCATCGACGATCCGAACGGTGGCTGGAAGGGTCGCGCGCTGTACGCCGACTACGGACAGAACGCCGTGTGGCACATCGAGGGCGGCAAGGGCACGCGCAGCTCGGTCGTGAAGTTCCAGCTGCGCCCGGATCCGCTCGCGAAGTGATGACAGCAGCGGTGAAACAGGCTCTTCGAATGGGTGCGGCGTTCGTCTGCGCGATGGCGGCTACGTCCGCGCACGCACAGGCCGATCTCGCCGGCATGTGGGCGCAGCGCTTCCACGAGGAATTGCCCGAGCGCGGCGCGGGCCCCGAGATCGGCGACTACGTGGGCTTGCCCGTGAACGACGCGGCGCGGCTGCGCGCCGACTCCTGGGACGCGGCGAAGTGGACGATGCCGGAGCGGCAGTGCGAGCCGCATCCCGCCGACTACGCGCCGCGCGGCCCCGCGAGCCTGCGCATCGGCCGCACGGTCGATCCGATCTCGCAGGACGTCGTGAGCTGGGACGTCACGGTGATGTGGAGCCTGTCGTACCGGCAGATCTACATGGACGGCCGCCCGCGCCCGTCGCCGTACGCGCAGCACAGCTGGCAGGGTTTCTCCACGGGCGAGTGGGAAGGCGACATGCTGAAGGTCACCACCACGCACCTGAAGGAAGGCTGGGTGCGGCGCAACGGCCTGCCGCGCAGCGACCGCGCCACGGTCATCGAGTACTTCATCCGCAATGAGGACTACCTCACGCTGGCGACGGTCGTCGTCGATCCCGTGTACCTCACGGAGCCGCTCGTGCGCACGTCGGACTGGGTGCAGGACCCGGGCGTCCAGCTGAGCCCGTTCTCCTGCATTCCGGCGATCGAGATCGAGCGGCCGCGCGGCTTCGTGCCGCACCATCTGCCGGGCACGAACACGTTCCTGACGGAATACGCGACGAAGCACGGCTTGCCGCAGGCCGTGGCGCGCGGCGGCGCGGCCACGATGTACCCCGACTACGTGCCGGAGCTGCGGCGAATGATCGAGTCCGTGAAATGAAGCGCGTGCAGCTCTCGGCGACGCTCATGCTCGCCGCGCTGTCGCAGCTTCCGCTCCCGGTCGGCGCGCAGGAGGAGCTCGAAGTGCTGCCCGTGCAGGGCAACGTCTACATGATCGCCGGCGCGGGCGGCAACACCACGGTGCAGATCGGCCCCGAGGCCGTCGTCGTCGTCGACACGAAGACGGCCGCCGCGGCCGACAAGCTGCTCGCGGCCATCCACAAGCTGAGCGGCAAGCCGATCCGGCACATCATCGTCACGAGCGCCGACGCCGATCACACGGGCGGCAACGAACGTCTGTCGGCCGCGGGGCGCTACGTGCGCCTGCTCGACACGTTCGACCCGCGCGGCTCGAACACCAACGCGTCGATCATGGCGAACGTGAACGTGCTGCAGAGAATGAGCGGACCGAGCGGCACCGCCGCGCCGACTCCCGCCGGCGCCTGGCCGAGCGACACGTATTTCACGGCCGAGTGGGATCTCTTCGTCAACAACGAGGCGATCGAGATGCTGCACGTGGACAACGCGCACACCGACGGCGACACGATGGTGTTCTTCCGCCGCTCCGACGTGATCAGCACCGGCGACATTTTCACGACGACCGGGTATCCGAAGTTCGATCCTGCGCAGGGTGGCAGCGTCATGGGCATCCTCGAGGGCCTGAACCGAATCCTCGACCTCACGATCGCCGGCGAGAACCAGACCGGTGGCACCGTCGTGATTCCGGGTCACGGCCGGCTCTGCGACGAGACCGAGGTCGCGAACTACCGCGACATGGTCACGATCGTCCGCGACCGCATCGCCGATCTCATCAAGAGGGGCATGACGCTCGAGCAGGTGCAGGCGCAGAAGCCCACGCGCGACTACGACGGCCTCTACGCCGGGCTCGGCGGCCCGACGCCCGAGCAGTTCGTGGCCGCGGTGTATCGCGATCTCAAGGGTGCCAGATGATCGGGACGAAGCGACGAAAGGCGACGATTGCGGCGGCAGTTGTGCTCGCGGCTTTCGGTCTGCTCGCGCAGCGTGCCGTGGCACAGTTCGGGCCGCCGCCGCCTCCCGATACGCGCAACGCGCACGAGCGCGCGCCGATCGACATCACGGGCCAGTGGGTGGCCGTCGTCACCGAGGACTGGCGCTGGCGCATGGTCACGCCGCCCGTCGGCGACTCCGCGAGCATCCCCTTGAACGCCAAGGGACGCGCCGCGACCATGGCCTGGGACTACGAGCGCGACCGCCGCGAAGGCAATCTCTGCCGGCCGTACGGCCCGCCGGGCGGCATCCGCCAGCCGACGCGCCTGCGCATCGACTGGGAGGACGGCGACACGCTGCGCCTCCAGTTCGACGCCGGCAACCAGACACGCCGGTTCCACTTCAAGCCCGCGGCGCCCGGCGCGCCGTCCTTGCAGGGTTACTCCGAGGCGAAGTGGTTCCGCCAGACGCAGTCGCGCGGCGTGTTCGCGGCGCAGACGCCGCCGACCGGCGGCGCGCTGCACGTCCACACGACGAACCTCACGGCAGGGTATCTGCGGCCGAACGGCGTGCCGTACAGTGAGCACGCGACCGTGAAGGAATTCTTCAACACGTTCACGCTGCCGGACGGCAACGGCACGTGGCTCGTGGTCACCACGGTGGTGAACGATCCCGAGTACTTGTCGACCGACCTGATCCTGAGTACACAGTTCAAGAAGGAAACGAGTCGCTCGAAATGGAATCCGCGCGCCTGCGAGATAGCGCCACCGCTCGTGGAAGCTGCGCGCCAGGCGAGATGACATCGAGCGCCACGAGGAACGCCGCATGAAAACGACCGCCCGTCTGCTCTGCACCCTGATCGCCGCCGCCGGATTCGCGTCCGCCGCCTCGGCCCATCACTCCTTCACCGCCACCTACGACGAGACGGGCAAACTCCGCATCGAAGGCGAGATCGCGCAGTTCCTGTTCCGCAACCCGCATTCGATGATCCATGTGACGGCGCCCGGGCCCGACGGCATGGTGCATCGGTGGGCCATCGAGTGGGCGGGCGTCAGCGCACTCAGCGGCAACGGCGTCACGCGCGAGACGCTGCGCATCGGCGATCACGTGGTGGTCACGGGCAATCCGGGCCGCAACCCGGAGGAGTACCGTCTGCGCTTGCTTTCGATCGACAGGCCGTCCGACGGCTGGAGCTGGAAAGGATCGTTCGAGTAGCGTTCGACGCGGTTCGCTGACAGGGGGGGGGGATGTCATGAGGGGCTCGTTCGCGCTGTTCGTTTCGCTGCTCGCGTGCCTCGCCGTGGGTGGGGCGGCCGCGCAGAGCAAGACGTTCGACATCTACTGGGTCGACGTCGAAGGCGGCGCGGCGACGCTCGTCGTGTCGCCGACCGGCGAGTCGCTGCTCTACGACGCCGGCTGGCAGAACGACGATCGCGACGCGAAGCGGATCTTCGCCGCCGCGAGCGCAGCCGGCGTGTCGCGCATCGACCACTTCGTGCTGAGCCACTTTCACGCCGATCACGCGGGCGGCATGGTCGCGCTCTCGAAGCTCATGCCTTTCGGTCGCTGCTACGACCGCGGCGATTTCATCGAGCCGGAAAATCAGAAGTGGCGGGATGCTTACTTGAGCGTGTGCAAGGACAGGCGCACGATCCTGAAGCCCGGCGACCGCATTCCGCTCGCCGGCGTGGCCGTCGACGTCGTGGCGTCGGACGGCAAGCTGATCACGAAGCCGCTGCCGGGCGGCGGGCCGAACGCAGAGTGCGCGAACGTCGAGAATCATCCGAAGGACGTGCCCGAGAACCAGCTCATGGTCGGCGCGCTCTTCACGTACGGGCGGTTCCGTTTCATCGATCTTGCGGACCTCGACTGGGAGAAGGAGCTCGAGCTCGTGTGCCCCGTGAACCTGATCGGCCGCGTGTCGGTCTGGCAGGCCGGCCGACACGGCGCGCTCGACGGCGCCGGCGCGCCGGGCTTTCTCGCTGCGATCGAGCCGCAGGTGGTCATCGTCAACAACGGCCCGCGCAAGGGCTGGGGCGGCCCCACGGGCGCGGCGCGCGAGCGCCTGACCGATCACTACAAGCGCGTCGCGGACGTCACCCCCATCGACGACGTGTGGCAGGTGCACGCGTCGCTGTTCGCCGGCGCCCGCAACGTGGCCGACGAGCGCATCGCGAACCTCACGGAGACGGACGACCAGGCGCACTGGCTCAAGGTCTCGGTTCGTGCCGACGGCACGTTCACCGTGACCAACGGGCGCACGGGCTACACGAAGAGCTACGAGGCGCGTTGAGCATGAAGACGCTCTGCGCGCTGCTCGTGCTCGTGCTCGTCGCGGCAGCGCCGCTCGCGGTCGCGCAGCCCAAGCGCGGCGGCACGCCGACCACGGACGCCGTGGCCCCGGTCAACAGCGCCCCCGAGACGCCGCGTTACCGCGTCGTCCGCAACTGGGCCGAGCTCACGATCGAGCAGCGGCCGTGGGGCGGCACGAACAACGTCGACATCGACCACGACGGCAAGACCGTGTGGGCCGTCGATCGCTGCACGGCGCCGATCAGCCCCGGCTGCCTCGCGACGCGCAGCAACCCGATCCATCACTTCGACGTGAACGGGCGTGAGATCGCGAGCTTCGGCGGCGGCATGTTCGCGTGGCCGCACGGGCTGCACGTCGATCGCGACGGCAACATCTGGGTCACGGATGCGCGCACGCCGACCGCCGACGAGATCGCGAAGTACCCCGATGCCCGCGGCAAGGGCAATTTCGCGGTGAAGTTCAGCCCGCAGGGCAAGGTGTTGCTCACGATCGGCACGCCCGGCGTGCGCGGCAACCCTCCGGCCGCGCTGACCGAGCCCACGGCCGTCATCACCGATCCCGCGAACGGCGACGTGTACATCGCCGAGAGCCACATGGACGTGGGCGATCCCGACCTCGTCGGGCGCATCTCCGTGTTCGACAGGAACGGCAGGTTCATCCGCAGCTTCGGCAAGGCCGGCACCGGGCCCGGCGAGTTCCGGACGCCGCACGCGCTGGCGTTCGACTCGCAGGGCAATCTCGTGATCGCCGACCGCCACAACCATCGCGTGCAGCTCGTGACGAAGACGGGCCGGTTCCTGCGCGAGTACGACAACTTCAGCCGCGTGAGCGGTATCGCGGTGGCCCCGAACGACGTGCTGTTCGCCACGGATTCGGAGTCGACAGAAGCCGTGCATCCCGGCTGGTCGCGCGGCATCAGGATCGGCAGCCTCCGCGACGGCCGCATCACGATGTTCATCCCGCCGCACATGACCTCGTCGCCAGAAGGTGCGATGGGCGAGGGCATCGCGATCGACCCCGAAGGCACGCTGTATACCGCCGAGTCGATCCTGCTCGGTGTCACGAAATACGTTCCGGAGTTCAAACGATGAGCCCCAGCCCCGTCGTCGCCCTGGTGTTCGCCTCGGTTCTGCTCGCCGGCACGGCGGGCGCGCAGGTGCAGCCGCCGCCCGCGCCATGGCGCGGCGCGGGGCCCACGCCGTGCGTCGGCTCGGACAACGGCGTCTTCAAATGCGTGCCCGCGCCCGGCACCCTCGCGATTCGCGCCGGCCGCCTGTTCGACGCCAAGGCGGGCCGGCTCGTGCAGGATCAGGTCATCCTGATCGAAGGCGAGCGCATCACCGCCGTCGGCGCCGCGGCGCAGGTGCGGATCCCCGCGGGTGCGCGCGTCATCGACCTCTCGGGCGCCACGGTGCTGCCGGGGCTGATCGACGCGCACACGCACATGTTCAACGTGCCGCGGCCCGGCATGTCGCGCGAAGCGGCGACGCTGATCGCCGTG
>DASZSB010000078.1:0-5248 GCA_035548835.1 Gammaproteobacteria bacterium
CGAGCCCGGCCGGCGAGCCCGTGCGCGCGGGCTCGCCACCCGTCGACAACCCGCTCGCGAGTGCGGTCGTGGCGCTCGATGCGCGGACGGGCGAACGGCGCTGGCAGTTTCAGGTCGTGCACCATGATCTGTGGGGTTACGACGTGGCTGCGCCCCCGCTGCTGGTCGATGTGCCGGTGGACGGGGCATACGTGCAGGCGCTCGCGCTGGCCGGCGAAACCGGTTACGCGTATCTGTTCAATCGGGCCACCGGCGAGCCGCTGTTTCCGATCATCGAAACGGCGGTGCCGAAATCCGAAGTGCCGGGCGAGCAGGGTGCGCCTGCGCAACCCGTGCCCGTGAAACCCGCCGCCCTCGCGCGGACGAGCTTCGGCCCCGAAGACCTCGTGACGGCCCGCGACACGAGCGAGGAGCATGCGCAGTTCTGCCGGGAGCTGCGCGATCGCAGCGGCGGACTGCAGAACACCGGCCCGTTCACGCCGTTCCGTTATCGTGCGCCCGGAACGGAGCCGCACTCGACGGTCGTGTTTCCGGGCACCAGCGGTGGCGTGGGTTGGGGCGGGCCCGCGGCCGATCCGGCGCTCGGCTTCGTGTTCGCGAACGTCACCAACATGGGCAGCCTCGGCTGGGTCGAGCCGAACGCGGCCGACACGACGGCGGCGCAGACCGGCGAGGGGCCGCGGCGTGAGCAGTTGCCGTTCCGGCGCGGCAGCGTCGTCGGCGAGCCTCACCAGTTTGCCTGGACCGCTGCGGGCGGCGCCCTGTGGCCCTGTCAGAGACCGCCGTGGGGGCAACTGGTCGCGATCAATGTGGCGAGCGGGGAGATCGCGTGGCAGGTGCCGCTCGGCGTGACCGCCGATCTGCCGGAAGACCGCCAGCGCACCGGCCGGCCGAATTCGGGCGGTCCCATCGCAACGGCCGCAGGTCTGGTCTTCGTCGCTGCGAGCGACGACCGCCGGCTGCGCGCGTTCGACTCGCGCACGGGGGAGGAGCTGTGGTCGGCGCCGCTGCCGCTCGCGGCGCATGCGGTCCCGGTCACGTATCTCGGCCGGAACGGGAAGCAGTACGTCGCGGTGGTTGCGGGGGGCGACACGGTCACCGATAGTGCGAGCCCCGCCGGTAATGCGGCGTTGATCGCGTTCTCGCTGCCGCAATGACCGAACGTCGCACCCAGGTCGGCATCATCGGATCAGGTCCGTCGGGTTTGCTGTTGTCGCAGCTGCTCGATCTCGCGGGCATCGACAGCGTGGTGCTCGAGCGGCGCAGCCGCGAGTACGTGCTCGCGCGCGTGCGTGCCGGCGTGCTGGAGCAGGCCGTCGTCGGGATACTGCGCGCCGCGGGCGTGGGCGAGCGCATGGACCGCGAGGGGCTCGTGCACCACGCGGTCGAGATCGGGGCCGGTGACGAACGTCATCGCATCGATTTTGCCGAGCACGGCGCGAGCGTGACCGTCTACGGTCAGACCGAGCTCACGAAGGACCTGCTCGACGCGCGCGATGCGCGCGGCGCGAACCTGGTCTACGAGGTCGATGACGTCACGATCGAGGGCGTCGACGGGTCCCGGCCGCGCATCCACTTCACGCACCGGGGCGCACGGCACACGCTCGCGTGCGATTTCGTCGCCGGCTGCGACGGTTTCCACGGCGTGAGCCGCAAGGCGATCCCCGCGAGCGTGCTGAAGACGCACGAGCGTGTGTATCCGTTCGGCTGGCTCGGCGTGCTGGCGGACGTGCCGCCCGTGCTGCCGGAGCTGATCTACGCGAGCCACGAGAACGGTTTCGCCCTTTGCAGCATGCGTTCCGCGACGCGCAGCCGCTGCTACGTGCAGTGCTCTCTGGAAGACGACCTCGCGCAGTGGAGCGACGCGCGCTTCTGGGACGAGCTGCGCTCGCGTCTGCCGGCCGACGTGGCCCGTGGGATCAAGACGGCGCCCACGATCGAGAAGAGCATCGCGCCGCTGCGCAGCTTCGTGGCCGAGCCGCTGCGCTACGGACGCCTGCTGCTCGCAGGCGACGCCGCGCACATCGTGCCGCCGACGGGCGCCAAGGGCCTGAACCTGGCCGTCCGCGACGTCGACCAGCTGGCCGCGGCGCTGATCGCCCATTACCGGGACCGCAGCCCGACGCTGCTCGATGCGTATTCGGCCACTGCATTGCGTAGAATCTGGCGGGCGGAGAGATTCTCCGCCTGGTTGACCTCGGTACTGCACCGTTATCCTGAGCGCAGTTCGTTCGACCGCCGAATGCAGCTCGCGGAGCTCGACCAGCTCGCGACCTCGGCGGCCGCGCGCGCCGCGTTCGTCGAGAGCTACACCGGGGCCGTGTTGTCAGGCTAGGGGAGTCAGTATGTCGCAGCTAAGAAACAAGATTCGCGCCGGGGAGTTCGTCATCACCGCGGAGATCGTGCCGCCGCTGTCCGCGGGCCCTGCGAAGCTGCTGCACGAGGCCGGGCAGCTCAAAGGGCTCGTCGACGGCATCAACGTCACGGACGCCGCGGCCGGCAAGACGACGATGAGCAGCTTCGCGGCGGCCGCAATCCTCGTTGTAAACGGGCACGAGCCCGTGCTGCAGGTCACCTGCCGCGACCGCAACCGGATCTCCCTCGCCGGCGACCTGATCGGCGCCGCGGCGCAGGGCATCGAGAATCTGCTGATCCTGCGCGGCGACGACCCGAAGGGCGGCGACCAGCCGGACGCGAAGCCCGTCTTCGACTTCGAGTCCATCGATCTGCTGAAGCTCGCGCGCGACATGCGTGACAAGGGCGAGCTGCCCTCCGCGCGCAAGATCGACACGCCACCGAAGTTCTTCATCGGCGGCGCCGAGGTGCCGCGCCGGCCCGATGCGAAGTGGTCGCCGGTCGGTATCCAGAAGAAGATCGACGCGGGCGCAGACTTCGTGCAGACGCAGTTCGGGTTCGACCTCGACGTCGTGCGTGCGTACATCGAGCAGCTGCGCAAGGACGGCATTCTCGACAAGCTGGCCGTGATCATCGGCGTGGGGCCGATCCGCTCGGCGAAGTCGGCGCGCTGGATGAACGAGAACCTGTTCGGCGTCAGCGTGCCGGAGGCCATCATCCAGCGGCTCGAGGCCGCGGCCGATCAGGCGGCGGAAGGCCGCCGCGTGTGCGCCGAGCTGATCGAGGGGCTGAAGGCGATCCCGGGGGTCGCGGGCGCACACGTCATGGCGCCCGCGCAGGGGCCCGATGCGATCGCCGCGGTGCTGAAATCGTTGTAGTGGCGGCCGGCTCGCCGGCCGTGCATTCTTAATCGGCGAGTCAGCTATGATGGCGCCAAGCGGCCGATGCGAGTCGCGGGCGTGCCGGGCGGGTGTCCGGCAAACGGGGGAGCAGGTGGGGCTGCAAAAGTGGGTGGCGGGGGCCGTGCTCGGGATCTGCCTTGGTGCGGGATCGAGCGTTCACGCGCAATTGAATCTGATCGGCTACTGGGACCCGATTTTCCACGAGGACGTGGAGGAACGAATCCCGGGGCCCGCGATCGGCGACTACCTCGGCCTGCCGATCAGCGATGCCGCGCGCTGGCGCGCCGAGAGCTGGGACGCCTCGCTGCTCTCGCTGCCCGAGCACCAGTGCAAGCCGCATCCGTCGACCTACGGCTTCCGCGGTGTCGGCACGTTGCGCATCTGGGAGGAACGCGACCCCACGACACAGGCGCTCGTGAAGATCCACACGCACATCCAGTGGCAGGCGCAGCATCGCGAGATCTGGATGGATGGCCGCGCGCATCCGCCCGAGTACGCGCCGCACACCTGGCAGGGCTTCTCCACGGGCCACTTCGAAGGTGACGTGCTGGTGGTCTCCACGACGCACCTGAAGGCGGGCTGGATGCGGCGCAACGGCCTGCCGCTCAGCGATCGCGCGACGATGACGGACCGCTTCTATCGCCACGGCGACGTGCTGACGCACGTGATGATCGTGGAGGATCCGGTGTACCTGACCGAACCGCTCGTGAAGACGAACGGCTTCCTGCTGTCGCCGAACGGAACGATGACGCCGTATCCGTGCGAGCCCGTGATCGAGATCGTGCGTCCGCCGGGCTACGTGCCGCACTACCTGCCGGGCAAGAATCCGTTCCTCACGGAGTTCGCCACGAAGCATCATTTGCCGGTCGAGGCCACGCGCGGCGGTGCCGAGACGGCATTGCCCGAGTTCGCGGAGAAGCTGAAATGACCGCGCGGGCGAGGTTCGCGAAACCGTGTCTCGGCGTGCTGGCGTTGCTGGCCGCCGCCGCAGCGTCCGCACAGGCGCCCGCGCGCGCGCGGCCCGAGCCGCCGAAGAGCGCGCGCGAGTCGGCCGTGATCGACATGACGGGCCAGTGGGTCAGCATCGTCAACGAAGACTGGCGTTGGCGCATGGTCACGCCGCCGAAGGGTGACTACACCAGCGTGCAGCCGTTGAACGCCGCCGGCCGCGCCGTGGCAGACCAGTGGGACCCGGGGCAGGACGGCTCGTGTCGCGCGTATGGCGCCGCGGGTCTGATGCGCATGCCGACGCGGCTGCGCATCGACTGGGAGGGCGACGCGGTGCTGACCGTGCGGACCGACGCGGGCGAGCAGCTCCGCCGCTTCGAGTTCGCGCCGAAGGGCGGCGATGGCGCGCCGTCGCTGCAGGGCCACTCCGTCGCGAGCTGGCAGCACACGCTGCCGCCGCCCGGACCGCCGCGCGGACCGCCGCCGCCCGGCGGCTCGCTGAAGGTGGTCACCACGAAGCTCCTGCCCGGTTGGTTGCGCAGGAACGGCGTGCCGTACAGTGCGGACACGACGCTGACGGAGTACTACGACCGGTTCGCGGCACCGAACGGCGAGGAGTGGCTCGTGGTGACCACGATCGTCGAAGACCCGCAGTACCTGACCGGCCGGTTCATCACGAGCTCGCACTTCCGCCGCGAGAAGGACCGGTCGAAATGGAGCCCGAAGCCATGCCGGCCGCTGTAACCCGTCTCGTTGCGCTCACGGCGCTGCTCGCGCTCGGCGCCGCCGCGCACGCACAGACACGCGCGGCGGCGCGCACGGCCGCGCCCGCAGCCGCACCGCCGACCATCGAGGTCTGGCCCGTGCGCGACAACCTCTACATGCTGGTCGGCGCGGGCGGCAACACCACGGTGCAGGTCGGTGCCGACGGCATGCTGGTCGTCGACACGAAGCTCGCCGTTGGCGGCGAGGCCTTGCTGGCCGCGCTGCGCAAGATCTCGTCCGCGCCGATCCGCTACGTCGTGAACACGCACCACCACGCT
>DASZSB010000079.1:0-1589 GCA_035548835.1 Gammaproteobacteria bacterium
TCCCGCTCACGCGCAAGCTCTACGACACGCTGCTGTACATGGCCGAGCGACCGGGCCGGCTGCTCGAGAAGCAGGCGCTGCTCGACGCCGTGTGGAAGGACGCGGTGGTCGAGGAGAACACGCTCTCGCGCACCGTCTCGAACCTTCGGCAGGCGCTCGGCGAGCGCGGCAGCGAGCACCGCTTCATCGAAACCGTGTCGGGTCTCGGCTACCGCTTCATCCAGGCGGTCACGGTGCACGCCGACCCGGCCGCAGCGGCCACGGCCGCGCGCCGCACTCTCTCGATCGCCGTGCTGCCGTTCGAGGACCTGTCCCCCGAACGCGACCAGGCCTACTTCGCCGACGGGAGCGCCGAGGAAGTGCTGAACCGCCTCGCCACGGTCGGCGGGCTGCGCGTGATCGCGAAGAGCTCGTCGTTCCGCTTCCGCGGCAGCGCCGACGGCGCGCAGGCCATCGGCCGCGCACTCGGCGTGGACTATCTGCTGAGCGGCTCGGTGCGCAAGGGCGGCCGCGACCTGCGCATCACGGCGCAGCTCGTGGAGGCGGCCACGGACTCGCAGCGCTGGTCCGAGCGCTTCGACCGCACCGTGGAGCTCGAGAGCATCTTCGCCGCCCAGGACGACATCGCGCGCGCGGTGGCGCATGCGCTGCCCGCGCAGCTCGGCCTGGCCGAGCCCGCGCCGATGCACCGCAGCACGCACGACCTGGAAGCCTACGACCTGTTCCTGCGCGGCCGGGCGCTGACCGACCAGGCCAGCGCGCAGAGCGCCGTGCGCGCGAGCGAGCTGTTCCGCGAGGCCACGCGCCGCGACCCCGAGTTCGCTCCGGCGTGGCTGTGGCTGGCACTCTCCGCGCACGCGCGCCTGATTTTCGCGCCGGCCCACGCGGCGCAAGCGCGCGCCGATCTCGAGGCATGCGCCGCGAAAACCCTGGCCCTCGCACCGCGCTGGTCCGCGGCGCATTTCATCCAGGCCCTGATCCACCGCACGCGGCGCGAGTGGCTCGCCCTGGAGCGGTCGCTGGAGGCAGCGCGGACACTCGGCTCGCCGTTGACGCGCGAGATCGAGATGGGGCTCGGTGCGTTCCATTCGAGCGTGAACGACTCGCGCAACTCGATCGAGCACTTCCGCGTGGCGGCGACGATCGACCCGCTGTCGCTCCTGGTCTCGAGCCTGCTGCAGAAGGAGCTGATCGTGGCGGGCCGCTACGCCGAAGCCGAGACCGAATATCGGCGCAGCCAGGATCTCGCCGGCGATCGCGAGATGGCGGAGCACCTCGCGCTGCACGCGCTTTGGGCGCGCGGCCTGCCGTTCCGCGACCAGCTGCGCCGCTATCTCGATCTCGCGCAGAACAAGCCGGCGCCGGTGCTGGAAGACGTGTACCGCGTCTGCGACGACGCGCCGCGCGCGCTCGACCTGCTGCGCGCCGCGACGGCCGCACCGGGCTCGCAGAGCCCGCCGCACCAGCTCGTGCTCGGCTGGTGGCTCGCGGCCTACGGCGACGTGGAGGCTTCGTTCGCGGCGCTGTGGCGCGCCTTCGTGGAGCGCGGCTTTCTCAGCGTGGACTGGCTGTGGTTCCCGGTGCTGGCC
>DASZSB010000080.1:0-49932 GCA_035548835.1 Gammaproteobacteria bacterium
CGCCGAAACCCGAGGACGTGGTGGACCTCGACCCCATGCGCGGCACGCCGATTCCGTGGGACACCAAACGCGTCTGGGCGCTCGAGCGGTCGCCCCGCGACGGGGAGCTCTGGTGCGGCACGATTCCGGGCGGACTGTTCCACTCGCGCGACGGCGGCGACAGCTGGCAGCTCGTCGAGAGCCTGTGGAGCCACCCGGATCGCAAGTTCTGGGTCGGCGGCGGCGCCGACTACCCGGGCATCCATTCAGTCCTCGTGGATCCGCGCGACCCGGATGTCGTGCGGATCGGCGTCTCGTGCGGGGGCTTGTGGATGAGCCGCGACGGTGGCGCATCCTGGGACTGCCACGGCCAGGGACTGCGCGCCGACTATGCGCCGCCCGACATGGCGTACGAGCGGCGCGGCCAGGACGCGCATCGGCTCGCACAGTGCGCCGCGGCTCCGGATCACATCTGGGTCCAGCACCACAACGGCATCTTCCGCAGCACCGATGGCGGCCTCACCTGCACGGAGATCAAGACGGCGCAGCCATCCGCGTTCGGCTTCCCGGTAGTCGTGCACCCAGAGCAGCCGCTGACCGCATGGTTCGTGCCGGGCAGGAAGGATCAGTGGCGCTATCCCGTCGACGGCGCCCTCGTCGTTTCGCGCACGCGCGATGGCGGCGAGAGCTTCGAGGTGCTGCACAAAGGGCTGCCGCAGCAGCACGCGTACGATCTGGTGTATCGGCACGGTCTCGACATCGATGCCGATGGCGCTACACTCGCTTTCGGCAGCACCACCGGCAACCTGTTCATCAGCGAGGATCAGGGCGATAGCTGGCAGAACGTCAGCCACTACCTGCCGCCGATCTACTGCCTAAGGTTCGTGAACTGAAGGTCTCCCGGCCTCGACCGGGCGGACCGCAGCTTGTCGATTCAGGGGAGTTCGATGTCCGTAACTGAAGCGCTGGCGGCCTACGTCGTCGGCAGCAAACTCGAAGCGATTCCACGCGACGTCCAGGACGAAGCCAGGCGCGCGATCGTCAACTACCTCGGTTGCGCGCTCGGCGGCAGCATCGAGCCTGCGCTCGACGTCGCGATCCGCACGCTTGCTCCGTACTCCGGCAACGCGACCGCGTGCGTGCTCGGCCGCGCGGAGCGCTTCGACCCGCTGCACGCGGCGCTCATGAACGGCATCGGCTCGCACGTGCACGAGTACGACGACACGTTGCCGAAGAACTTCATCCATCCGAGCGTACCCGTGGCGTCCGCGCTGTTCGCGCACGCGAGCGCACACCCCGTGTCGGGCCGCGACTTCGTGCACGCGTTCATCCTGGGATTCGAAGTCGAATCGCGCATCGGCAACGCCGTGTTCCCGGCCCATTACAACGCGGGCTGGCACATCACCTCCACGACCGGCGTGTTCGGGGCGGCCGCCGCCGTCGGCAAGCTGCTCGGTCTCACGACGAACCAGATGGTGTGGGCGTTCGGTCTGGCGGCGACGCAGGCCGCCGGCATCCGCGAGATGTTCGGCTCGATGGCGAAGTCGTTCCAACCTGGCCGCGCCGCGCAGAACGGCTACACGGCCGCGCTGCTCGGCCGCGCCGATTTCACGGCCGGCGAGCATGCGCTCGAAGGGGAACGCGGATTCGCGGCCGTCGCGGCTGCGCAGTACGACCTCGGCAAGATCACCAGCGGCCTCGGCAAGGACTTCGAGTTGCGCGACAACGCGTACAAACCGTACGCATGCGGCCTGGTGGTCCACCCGACGATCGACGGCTGCAGCCAGCTGCACCGCGAGTTCCATCCGGCACCCGACTCGATCGCCGGCGTGCGCCTGCGCGTGGCACCGCGCGTGCTCGACCTCTGCAACAAGAGCGACCTGCGCCGCGCACTCGAGAGCAAGTATTCGATCTATCACGCCGCCGCCATCGGCCTGGTCCGCGGCAAGGGCGGCCTGCAGGAGTTCAACGAGGACGCGCTGCACGACCCCGATCTCGAGCGTGTGCGCGCCGTGACCACGGCCGTGGGCGACGCCTCGATCACGGAGGATCAGGTGCACATCGAAGTCGTGCTGCGCGACGGCCGCACGCTGACGAAGTTCGTCGAGCAGTCGCTCGGCAACGTGCACCGGCCGCTCAGCAACGAGCAGCTGACGCAGAAGTTCGTCGACCAGGCGGTGCTCGCGCTGCCCCGCCTCCAGGTCGATTCCATCGTCGAGCAGTGCTGGCGCATCGACACGCTGAAGGACGCCGGCGACCTCGCGCGCGCCACCCTACCCAGGACCGCCGCGCCGCGCGTCGGCCGGGTCACGCACTGACGGCCATGCGCGCGCGACGTCGTTTCCTGCGGCTCGCGGCCTGCGCGCTGGCCGCCCTGACCCTCACCGGCTGCGGCGGCCAGAAGGCCGGCAGCGCGGCCAAAGAGATCCGCATACCTCTGGGCGCCGGCGGTGTCGGCTTCCTGCCGCTGCTCGTGATGCGCGATCGCGGCCTGATCGAGAAGCACGCGCAGGCCGCCGGTCTCGCCGATCTGACGGTGCGCTGGATCGACCTCGGCGGCCCTGCCGTCATGAACGACGCGTTGCTGTCGGGCTCCGTGGATTTCATCGCCGCGGGGCCGCCCGCGTTCATCACGCTGTGGGATCGCACGCGGGGCGGCGCCGACGTGCGCGGTGTCGCGGCCATGACGTCGCTGCCGATGTATCTCAACACGACGAACGCGGGACTGAAGTCGCTGGACGATCTCGGCGCGCAGGACAAGATCGCCGTGACGTCGGTGAAGGTTTCCATCCCGTCGATCGTCATGCAGATGTACGCCGCCGCGAAGTACGGGGCCGGCGAAGCCTTCAGGTTCGATCGGTACACGGTGACCATGACGCACCCCGACGCGCTGATCGCACTGCTGTCGGGCTCGGGCCAGATCGACGCGCACTTCACGTCGCCGCCGTTTCACCAGCGAGAGATCAAGGATCCGAAGGTGCACACGGTGCTCAGCAGCGACGACATCATGGGCGGCTCGACGACGTTCACGATGCTGTCGACGACCGCCGCTTTCCGCGACAGGAACCCGCAGGCCTACGCCGCAGTGCTCGGCGCACTCGAAGAGGCGAATGAGCTGATCCGCAGCGATCCGCGGGCGGCGGCCGAGATCCTGTTCAAGGCCGAGGCGTCCGCGGGATTTTCCGTCGAGGAGCTGACCGAGGTGCTGAGCGCGCCGGACATCAGGTTCACGACGACGCCCGAGAACACGGAGAAGTACGCGGCGTTCATGCAGCAGATCGGATCGATCACCCACAAGCCCGGGTCGTGGCGCGATCTCTTCTTTCCCGAGATCCATGGCGCACCGGGTTCCTGATCGCTCCGTGGCCGGCGAATCACACAAACCCGGGGCGGGCACCCGCCGCGAGACCGCGCCGCTGCTCTCCGTACGGGGCGTGACTCTGCAATACCGCACTGGCGAGCAGATGGTCACGGCGACCTACCGCGTGAGCTTCGACGTGCTGAAGTCGGACCGGTTCGTGCTGCTGGGACCCTCGGGCTGCGGCAAGTCCACGCTGCTGAAGGCGATCGGCGGCTACCTGCAGCCAGTCGAGGGCGAGATGCTTCTCGCCGGCGCGCGCATCGGGAAGCCGGGACCGGATCGCGCGTTCGTGTTCCAGGAATTCGATCAGTTGCTGCCCTGGAAGACCGTGCGCGACAACATCGTGTTTGCGCTGACGGCCAGCGGCAAGCTCGACAAGCGCGCCGCGACCGAACGCGCGCTGCACTTCATCGACAAGGTCGGGCTCGCGAAATTCGCCGACAACTTCCCCCACACGCTCTCGGGCGGCATGAAGCAGCGCGTCGCCATCGCCCGTGCCATGGCCATGGAGCCGCAGGTGCTGCTCATGGACGAGCCGTTCGCGGCACTCGACGCGCTGACGCGCGGCAAGATGCAGGACGACCTGCTGCAACTCTGGGAAGACACGCGGTTCACGGTGCTGTTCGTCACGCATTCGATTCCGGAAGCCGTGAAGATCGGCAACCGCATCCTGCTGCTGACACCGCACCCTGGCCGCGCGAAGGCCGAGATCAACAGCGCCGGCACCGACGCGCGCGATGCGCACGGCGAGCTGCTGTCGGCGCGGATCCAGCGGCTCCTCTTCGATCGCACGGGGGCCATCGTCGATGCCTGACACCGAGCACGTTCGACCCGAGATCGTCCACGAGCCTGCCGGCGATGGCGGCGGCTTCGCCGTGACGGCCGCCCCGCTCGGCTTGTGGACGAAGCTGTACGCGAACGGCGGGTTCCGCAAGACCGTGTTGCTCGTGTTGCTCGCGGCGGCGTGGGAAGCCTACGCGCGCATGCTGAACAACCCCCTGCTGTTCCCGACGTTCACGTCGACCGTCGGCGCGCTGATCTCGGGTCTCTTGTCCGGCACGATCCCGCGCGCGGGCGCGTACACGCTGTCGCTGCTGCTGAAAGGCTACGTCACGGGCCTCGCGTTCGCGGCGCTGCTGACGGCCCTCGCGAGCGCGTCGCGGATCGGCGCGGACCTGCTCGAGACGCTGACGGCCATGTTCAACCCGCTGCCGTCGATCGCGCTGCTGCCGCTGGCGCTGATCTGGTTCGGGCTCGGCGACGGCAGCGTGATCTTCGTGCTCGTGCATGCCGTGCTGTGGGCCGTGGCGCTGAACACGTTCGCCGGCTTCCGCTCCCTCTCTCCGACACTGCGCATGGTGGGCCAGAACTACGGCCTCACGAGCTTCGGCTATGTCGTGCGGATCCTGATTCCGGGCGCGTTTCCGAGCATCCTGACCGGACTCAAGGTGGGCTGGGCGTTCGCGTGGCGGACGCTCATCGCGGCCGAGCTGGTCTTCGGCGTGAGCTCGGGCTCGGGCGGCCTCGGCTGGTACATCTTCGAGAACAAGAACCAGCTCAGGATTCCCGAGGTGTTCGCGGGTCTGCTGACCGTGATCCTGTTCGGACTGTTCGTCGAGAACGTCGTCTTCCGCACGATCGAGCACCGTACGGTCCGCCGCTGGGGCATGCAGACCTGACGCCGGCCGCGGCGCGCTAGCGACGGCCACGTCGAAGTCTGCTATTTTCCGGGATCGCGATGGCGAACAAGCTCCGAATTCGCGTCAACGGCCGGCAGCACACGATCGATGCTGCGCCCGATACTCCGCTGCTCTACGTTCTGATGAACGACCTCGCGCTGCATGGCCCGCGGTTCGGTTGCGGGCTCGCGCAATGCGGCTCGTGCTCCGTGCTCGTCGACGGCAAGGAGCAGCGCTCGTGCGTGACGCCGGTGTCGGCCGTCGCCGGGAAGAACATCACGACGCTCGAAGGTCTGCCCGCGTGGTACGCGGCGGAGCACGAGCTCGCCCACGCACCGACGCTGCATCCCGTGCAGCAGGCGCTGCTCGACGAGCAGGCGTTCCAGTGTGGCTACTGTGCGAACGGGATGATCGTGAAGGCCGCCGAGCTGCTCGCGCAGAACTCCGACCCGACGGACGCCGACATCCGCACCGCGATGAACGGGCATCTCTGCCGCTGCGGCACGTACCCCCGCATTCTGGCCGCCATCAAGCGCGCCGCGCGCGCGATGCGGGAGCGTTCCGCATGAGCACTGCGCTGCACCGGCGCCACTTTCTGAAAGCCGGCGGCGCGCTCGTCGTCGGCTTCGGCCTCGGCATCGGGATCACCACCGCGCGCGGCGCGGTGCCACCGCGCGGCGCGACGCCCGGCCCGCCGGACCCGAAACAGATCGACACCTGGCTCGCGATCCACGCCGACAACACGGCCACGCTGTATATCGGCTTCGTCGAGCTCGGCCAGGGCACGACCACGGCGCTGCCGCAGATCGCGGCCGAGGAGCTCGACCTCACGCTCGAGCAGATCAGGACCGTGCAGACCGACACGAACGTCACGCCCAACCAGGGCGGCACGTACTCGAGTTCGTCGATCGCGCGCGGCGGCCCGCAGGTGCGCACGGCCGCGGCCGAGGCGCGCCAGGCGCTGCTGAAGCTCGCATCCGAACGTCTCGGCGTGCCGGCCGGCGAGTTGCGAGTGGCGGCGGGCATCGTGACCGCGGCAGGCACGAGCCGCAGCGTCACCTACGGCGAGCTGATCGGCGATCGCCTGTTCGAGATTCCGTTCACGGGCAACGCACCCGTGAAGGCGCCGGCCGACTACAGGCTCGTGGGCGGCCGCGCGCAGCGTCGAGACCTGCCGGCGAAAGTCGCCGGCACGTTCACCTTCATGCAGCACCAGCGTCTGCCCGGCATGCTGCACGGCCGCGTCGTGCGGCCGCACGGACAGCGCGCGTACGGCGTCGGCGCGAAAGTGATCAGCATCGACGAGGGCTCCCTCCGCGGCATCCCGGGCGCTCGCGTGGTGCGCAAGGGCGACTTCGTCGGCGTCGTGGCGCCGCGCGAATGGGACGCCGTGCGCGCGGCGCGGGAGCTCAGGATCGCGTGGGACGATTCGCCGTGTCTGCCCGCGTTCGCGAATCTGCATGCGCACATGCGCGCCGCGGCGACGCAGGACACCGTCGTGCTCGAAGCCGGCAACGCGGCCGAGGCGTTCGAGCGCGCGCCGCACCGCACGACGTTCGCGGCGAATTGCCCCTATCAGTCGCACGCGACGTTCGCGCCGAACTGCGCACTGGCCGACGTCAAAACCGGCTCCGCGCTCGTGATGTGCAGCTCGCAGGACATCTACAACGTGCGCCGCACGCTGGCTCCGCTGCTCGGCCTCGCCGAGCAGAAGATCCGCGTGCAGTACTGCGACGGCGCGGGCACGTACGGACACAGCTGCCACGACGACGTGGCGCAGGCCGCAGCGCTGATGTCGCAGCTCGCGGGCGTGCCGGTCCGCGTGCAGTTCATGCGCAGCGACGAGCACGGCTGGGATCCGTACGGCCCGGCGCACGTGGGCGAGGTGCGTGCGGCCGCGGACGCGACGGGGCGCATCGTGGCCTACGAGTACCACGGCTGGCACCACCACTGGAGCCTCGTCGAGGCGTCGCAGCAGCTCGCGCTGGGATCGGCGCCCGCGGAATGGCCCAATCTCGTCTCGCAGCAGGTGAGCCCGTCGAACTGCGGCGCCATGTACGTGATCCCGAACAAGAAGCTCGTCGATCACCGGCTGAAGACGGCCGATTACCTGCGGGCCGGCTGGCTGCGCTCGCCGCTCGACCTGTCGATGGCGTTCGCGTCCGAGCAGGCCATCGACGACCTCGCCGTGCAACTCGGCATGGACGCCTACGAATTCCGGCGTCGCAACATGACCGACGAACGCTGGCTCGGCGTGCTCGACGCCGCGGCGAAAGCCGCAGGCTGGGAGCCGCGCGCGCCACGCACGTCACGGCCCGAAGGCAGGATCGTCCGCGGCCGCGGCATCGGCCTCGGCACGCACCTGAGCTCGTGGGGCGGCGCCGTGGCCGAGGTCGAGGTCGACCGCGAGTCCGGTCGCGTCGCCATCACGCACCTCTACGGCGCCATCGACGCCGGCCTCGTCGTGAACGTGGCCAACGTCGAAGCGCAGATCGTGGGCCAGCTCGTGCAGACCGCGAGCCGCATGCTGCACGAGGAGGTCACGTTCGACGAGCGCGGTGTCACGAGTCTCGACTGGGCCGGGTACCCGATCCTGCGCTTCGCGGAGTGCCCCGAGATCACGCCGGTCGTGGTGCAACGGCTGAACGAACGCTACTCGGGAGCGGGCGAGGAAGTCATGGCCGCGGCGGCGGCCGCGATTGCGAACGCCTTCTTCGACGCCACCGGCGTCCGCATGCACGAGTTCCCGCTCACGCCGCAGCGCGTGCGCACGGCCCTGGCCTGAGGCCGCCGCCGCGCGCGGTGCAATGGCCGGACCGCGCCGGTACACTGGCCGGGCGTGCCGTATCGGCCGTCTTCGGGGGAGGAACCATGCAATCGACCGGCATCGGCCGTGGCAAGAACCTTGGCGCCCTTCTGTTGGCCGTCGCCGGGTCACTCGGTGCATGCACGGCGAAGGAACCGGCGGCTCCGTCTGCGGCTCCGAGCGCGGCTCACCCCGACCTCTCGGGCGTATGGATGGCGTTCGCGGCGGTCGCGCCGGAGGGCGGCGGCCCCGCACCCAAGTACTCCGCCGAAGGCCAGGCGGCGCTCGCCGCGTTCGCCGCGCAGTTCAAGCAGATTCCCGAAACGGGCGCCTTCTGCGTGCCGGGCGGCATGCCCGGCGTGATGCTCACGACGGTGTCCTACCCGATCGAGATCGTGCAGACCGAGAGCAGGCTCGTGATGCTGGCCGAGCTCGAGATGCAGGTGCGACGCGTGTTCCTCGACGGTCGGCCGCACCCGACCGACTACCTGCCGACCGGCGTCGGCCATTCCGTGGGCCATTGGGAAGGCAACCAGCTCGTGATCGACACGACGCTGCTCGAGGACTGGCAGATCAAACCGTGGCCACGCAGCGAGCGGACGCACATCGTGGAGCGCGTGTACCTCACGAAGCGTGCGGCCGTCAGCACGCCGACGAACGCATTCGTCGCCTCGGTCGAGAAGCCCATCAACGACGACGTCCTCGTCGTCGAGATGACCATCACGGACCCGATGTACTACGACGGCCCGCAGAAGCGGACGGCCTACTATCAGCGCATGGCGGACACCGCCACGCTGGAGTACGCCTGCGCGGCCGAGATGTGGCTCAAGGAGCTAGAGAAAAATCGAGTTTCCCAGTGAGCCCCCGGCACCGGTTGCGATTGCGGAAAGCCGCTACGGGAGCCGCGCCGCGCTTACGTTAAGATGATCGCACGAGGTCGACTCGAGGCGGGGGGCGTTGAGCCCTGCGGCATAGTGGGCCGCGGCGGTTTCTGTTAGATAATCCCCAGTTGCCCGGCAGGGGTCGACGGACGGTCGGAGACATAATGTTCATCACCAGGAAACACCTCGCGCGGCGTACGTTCCTGAAGGGCCTGGGCGCCACGGTGGCGCTGCCCCTGCTGGATGCCATGGTGCCGGCGTTCGCCAGCAACGTGAAACAGCCCCCGCGGCTCGGCTTCGTATACGTGCCGCACGGCATGGTCATGAAGCGATTCACGCCCGCGACCACCGGCAAGGGATTCGCGTTCACCGACATCACGAAATCGCTCGAGCCGTATCGCAACCACCTCAGCATCGTGAGCCAGCTGCACCACCGCGCTGCGGACACGAGCGCCGTGCACTCGCTGAGCCCCACCACCTGGCTCTCGGGCGTGCGGCCGAAGCCGACGCAGGGTGTCGACGCGTACGCCGGCGTCACGGCCGACCAGGTCGCGGCCGCCGCGATAGGCCAGGACACGCTGCTGCCGTCGATAGAGCTCGCGACGGAGGACCATTCCGGCCTGATCGGCGCCTGCGATCGCGATTATGGCTGCATCTATATGAATACCCTCTCGTGGCGCACACCCACGACGCCCATGCCGATGGAGATCAACCCGCGCAAGGTGTTCGAACGGATGTTCGGACAGGGCGACAGCGCCGATGCGCGCCTGATCCGTCGCCAAGAGGATCGCAGCATCCTCGACGCCGTGACGACGCAGACCACGGGCCTGCAGCGCGTTCTCGGCCAGCACGATCGCGAGATGCTCGACGGCTATCTCGAGGGCGTACGCGAGATCGAGCGCCGCCTGCAGCGAGCCGAGTCGCAGGTCGCCGCAAATGCGGACATCGAGATCCCGCAGGCGCCCGGCGGCATCCCGTTCGAGTACACGGAGCACGTGCGGTTGATGTTCGATCTGCTCGCGCTCGCGTATCGCGCAGACATCACGCGCGTGTTCACGTTCATGATGGCGCGCGAGGTCAGCAACCGTACGTACACGCAGGTCGGCGTGAGCGAAGGCCACCACGCGGTCTCGCACCACCAGAACAAGCCCGAGAAGCTCGACATGCTGGCACGCATCCAGGCGTTCCACATCGGCCTCTTCGGCGAGTTCCTGGGAAAGCTGGCCTCGACCAGGGACGGCGACGGCTCGCTGCTCGATCACTCGGTGCTGCTGTACGGCAGCAACATGAGCAACAGCAACCTGCACGATCACTATCCGCTGCCGAACATCGTGGTCGGTGGCGGTCGCGGGCGACTGAAGGGCGGCCAGCACATCATGGCCCCCGAGCACACGCCGCAGACCAACCTGCTCGTCACGCTGCTCGACAAGGTCGACGTCAAGGTCGACACCCTTGGCGACAGCACGGGCCGGATCACGGAGCTCTGAGCGGAGGCGCTCCTGATGCAGACTTCCTGGCTCCGTGCGACCACGCTCGCCGCTCTGCTCACCGGTGCGACGCTGGCTACCGCCGCACCCGCACCCCGGCTCG
Organism: Gammaproteobacteria bacterium; assembly: GCA_035548835.1. Taxonomy (GTDB): domain Bacteria; phylum Pseudomonadota; class Gammaproteobacteria; order Steroidobacterales; family Rariloculaceae; genus FEN-1219. Next base: position 10,297 of record DASZSB010000080.1, read on the forward strand.
TACAGGCGCTGAAGACCGGCGACCGCGCGGCGGCGCTCGAGCTCGCCCGCCAGCATGACGACGCCGTGGCCGTCGAGGCCGACGGCACCACCGCACTGCACTGGGCCGTGCGCCAGGGGGATGCCGAAATCGTCGATCGCCTGCTGCGTGCGGGCGCCGACGTCGGGGCCACCAACCGCTATGGCGTCACACCGATCCACCTCGCGGCCGTGAACGGCGATGCCGCGGTGCTGAAGCGCCTGCTGGACGCCGGCGCGGACGCGAACTCGGTCGGCACCGACGGCGAGACGCCCCTGATGACCGTGGCCCGCAGCGGCCACGTCGACGCGGCCCGGCTGCTGATCGAGCGCGGCGCGAATCTCGAAGCGCGCGAAGCCTGGCACGGGCAGACGGCCTTGATGTGGGCCGCCGCGCAGGGTCATACGGAGATGCTGAAGGAACTGCTGGCGCGCGGCGCCGACGTCAACGCGCACTCGAACATCGAGCATTGGGAGCGCCAGGTCACGGCGGAACCGCGCGACAAGTGGCTGCCGCCCGGCGGTCTGACCGCGCTGCTGTTCGCCGCCCGCGAAGGCTGCGCCGCGTGCATTCCGGTGCTCGTGAAGGCCGGCGCCAACGTGAACGCCACGACGCCGAACGGCATCAGCGGAATCGTACTGGCGCTGATCAACGGCCACTACGATGCCGCCGCCGCGCTGATCGACGCCGGCACGAATCCGAATCTGGCCGACTACACGGGCCGGACGGCGCTCTACGCGGCCATCGACTTCAGCACGATGCCGAACTCGAACCGACCCGCACCGCAGGTGCTCGAGAACAAGCTGACGGCGCTCGACGTCGCGCGCATGCTGCTCGAGCACGGCGCCGACCCGAATCCCCGGCAGACCGCGCTGCCGCCGTACCGCGCGAAGCTCGACCGCGGCAACGACCTGATGTTCATTGCCGGGGCGACGCCGCTGCTGCGTGCCGCGAAGGCCGCCGACGTGCCGGCCGTCAAGCTGCTGCTCGAGCATGGCGCCGATCCGAAGCTCGGCACCACGCGCGGCATCAACCCGCTGCTGGCCGCCGCCGGCCTCGGCACCAACGAGTCGGACTCCACGGGCCGGCACAAGACCCAGCAGGACGCCATTGCCGCGATCCAGCTGTTCATCGACCGCGGCGTGGACGTCAAGGTGGCCGACAACACCGGACGAACCGCACTGCATGGCGCGGCTCTGCAGGGGTACAACGACGTCATCAAGTTCCTGGTCGCGAAAGGCGCGCCACTCGACGTCAAGGACGCCAAGGGCCTGTCCCCTCTCGATTACGCACTCGGCAAGGCCGGCGGCTTCGGCTTCTCGGGCCAGGAGGGCGTGCGTCGGCAGGAGACGGTGGCGCTGATCCGCCAGCTGACGGGCGGCGCCGCGACGGAAACGGCCGCGGCACGCTGAGCGCCACAGTTGCAAATTCGTGGCCCCACCACCATAGTTCGGACAAGGTTGCGGGTTGCCGGCCGAAAGACCGGGGCACGTCGCCTGTCAGTCGCGGCGATTACAATTTCATTCAGCTCGCGACGCCGCTCACAGCGAATCGGCGGTGGTAATGGTCGACTGTCCTAACGGGAGGAACGCATAGTTATGCCGGTATTCGGGATGTGGCATCTGTCGTTTTGGGGATACGTCGGAATCACGCTGCTTCTCACTCACATCACGATTGCCAGCGTCACGATCTTCCTGCACCGCCACCAGGCTCACCGCGCGCTGACGCTGCATCCGGCCGTCAGCCACTTCTTCCGGTTCTGGCTCTGGCTCACGACGGGCATGGTCACCCGCGAATGGGTGGCCATCCACCGCAAGCACCATGCACGCTGCGAAACGCCCGAAGACCCCCATAGCCCGCAGATCTACGGCATCTGGCGGGTCCTGTTCGGCGGCGCCTGGCTCTACCGCAAGGAAGCGACGAACAACGCCACACTGGACAACTTCGGCCGCGGCACGCCCGACGACTGGGTCGAGCGCCACGTCTATGCCCCGCACTCGCTGACCGGCCTGCTGCTGTTGCTCGCCATCGACGTCGTCCTGTTCGGGTTGCCGGGCGTCGTGATCTACGTCGTGCAGATTGCCTGGATTCCGTTCTGGGCGGCCGGCGTCATCAACGGCATCGGTCACTACTGGGGTTACCGCAATTTCGAGACCGAGGATGCATCGCGGAACATCGTGCCGATCGGCATCCTGATCGGCGGCGAGGAGTTCCACAACAATCACCACGCGTACGGCTCATCGGCGAAGCTCGCCAACAAATGGTGGGAGCTCGACATCGGCTGGGTATACATTCGCGTGCTCGAGATGCTCGGCCTCGCGACTGTGAAGAAGGTGGCGCCCCGTGCCTCGTTCTCGCGCGCCGCGAACGGCATCGACGGTGATACGCTGCGAGCCGTCGTGCTGAACCGCTTCCACGTCGTGAAGCTCTACGGCCGGCGCGTGCTCTCACCCGTACTGCACGGCGAAACCGGCGAGCAGGTCGGTTTCACGCGCCGGCAGCTCGACCGCATCCGGCGCCTCATGATCCGCGAGGACGCGGACGCGCAGTTGCGGGCCGATCCGCGCACGCGGCAATGGCTCGAGACCGCGCTCGAGCGCAGCCCGAAGCTGCGCACGGTGTACGACTTCCTGCAGCAGCTGCGCACGCTGTCCGGCCAGACCACCGGCAAGAACGAAGGCGACCTGAAGCGCCTGCAGGCGTGGTGCGCCGACGCCGAAGCCAGCGGCATCCGCGCGCTGCGCGACTTTGCGTTGCAGCTGAAGGCTTACACGACGCAGGCGGCGTGATCTTCTGACGGCGCCCGGCGCGCCGGCACCGTCGGGCCCCGAGCCCGGCGGTCACGAGGACGTTGAGGGGGAACTGCCATGTCGTTGACCGAGTCCATCGGCGCCGCCTGCGTGGCTGCGCTGGTTGCCGTGCTGTTGATCCGCGCAGGCCACGCGCAGACAGCCGGCGACCCCACCGCGCGCCTGAACGCGCTCGAAACGGAGCTCGGGGCGCTCGAGCACGAGATCGGCCTCCTGGAGGACACCAAGGCCATCAAGCGTCTGCAGCGCGCCTACGGCTACTACGTCGACAAGAAACTGACGCACGAGATCGGCGCGCTGTTCGCCGACGATCCGGCAACGACGGCGGAGCTCGGCGGTCTCGGTGTCTACGTCGGCAAGGCACGCATCACGGAGCTCTACGACCGCGTGATGGGTGGCGAGGGGCTGAAGCCGGGGCAGTTGCACAATCACATCATCCTGCAAGGCGTCGTGCACGTGGCACCCGACGGCCACACGGCCAAGGGCCGGTGGCGCGCCCTGATCCAGCTCGGCGAGCAGGGCAAGAGCGCCACGTGGGCCGAAGGTCCGTACGAGAACGAGTACGTCAAGGAAAACGGCGTCTGGAAGTTCAGCAAGGTGCATTGGTACCAGACGTTCCAGGCACCGTATTTCCCCGGCTGGCACAAGGCGCCCGAGCCGATGGCGGGACCGCTCGCGGATTTCCCGCCGGACCGGCCACCGACCGAGGTGTACAAGTCCTACCCGTCCGCGTACCAGGTGCCGTATCACTATAAGAACCCCGTGTCGGGTCGCTGCGAACCGGGAGTCTGCAATGCGCAGTAAGCACTTCGCGGCGTTCGCCATCGCGGCCTTTCTGCTCGCGGGCACGGCGCTCGTGCTCGGTCAAGCGGCCACGGAACCCGCCGCGCGCGTCGCGACGCTGCGCGCACGTCTCGCGAACGCCACGGCGCGCGCCACGCGCGTCGACGACATCAACCGCATCGAAAACCTGCAGGGCAGCTACGGCTACTACACCGACAAGATGCTGTGGGACGAAGTCGTCGACCTGTTCGCGGACGACGCCACGCTCGAAATCGGCCCGAGCGGCGTGTATGTCGGCAAGGAGAGCATCCGGCGGTACCTGCTCTCCTTGAGCGGCGGCAAGCAGGGTCCGCTGCCGGGAGTTCTGAACGACCACTTCGTGGAGCAGCCCGTGGTCACCGTCGCGGCCGACGGCCAGACCGCCAAGGGTCGCTGGCGGCTGTTCCTGATGACGGGCGTCTCAGGCGCAGGCTCCGGCGGCAACTGGGGTGAAGGCGTCTACGAGAACGAATACGTCAAACAGGGCGGCGTCTGGAAGATCAGCAAGCTGCACTGGTATGCGAACTTCGTCGTGCCGTACGAAGGCGGCTGGCTGCACGCCGACAAGAAGGGCATCGACGACTACGCACTGGGCAAGGGCGTAATGCCGGACCGCCCGTCGAGCGAGAGCTACGAGCCCTACCCCGGCGTGTTCGTGCCGCCGTTCCACTACAAGAACCCGGTGAGCGGACAGTGAGGAGTCGCACCATGACCATCCGGCATCCGCTCCGCCTGCCAGCGCTCGTGCTCGTGGCTGCGCTCGCCAGCACCGGTTGCTCGTCTTCCCGCGACGACGCCGAAACGAAGGCGGCCATCGCCGAGCTCGAGACCGCCGTGGCCGCGGCCAAGGCCGAAGTTCAGCGCCTGAAGGACATCGACGACCTCGAGAATCTGGCGGGCATCTACGGCCACTACGTCGATAAATCGCGTCATGACGACGTAGCCGATCTGTTCGCGCCGGACGGCGTCGTCGAGATCCTGGGCCGCGGCGTGTTCATCGGCCAGGATCGCGTGCGCGAGTACATGCGCAACCTGACGCCCGGCAACGTGGGCCCGCGCGACGGCTCGCTGTTCAATCACATGCACCTGCAGCCCATCATCGACATCGCGCCGGACGGCAAGACGGCGTATGCGCGTTCGCGCCTGTTCGTCATGTTCGGCATCATGAACGTCAACGCGCAGTGGGGCGACGGCATCTACGAGAACGTGTTCGTGAAGCAGGACGGCATCTGGAAGCTCGACTACCTGCACGGCTACCAGACCTTCTACACGAACTACGAGGATGGCTGGGCCAAGAAGGCGTCGGCGATCTTCGCCCCCTACGACCGGCTGCCGCCGGACCGGCCCCAGTCCGTGGCGTACGACCCCTACCCGGCCGCGTACGTGCCGCCGTTCCACTACAAGAACCCCGTGTCCGGCCGTGCAGATCACTATGGCGACCCGACGTGGCACGACACGCAGAAGAAGTGAGGGGCACGGTGAGCCAGCGCTGGCTGCTGCCGTTCACCGCGGGCAAGGTGTTGCCGTTCTTCTCGGCGCACCTGGCTTTCGACTGAGGTAGACTGCCCAAAAAAACGCATCTCCCCGGGGGACTCTTGGCTACGCAACCTTCGCCGGACTGGCAGGCGCCCTCCGGCCAACGACTCGCGCTCAGTGTCGTCGCGGCGCTCGCGGTAGCGGCCATCGTGCTCGTGACCGCGGTGCTGCCCGCCGAATACGGCATCGACCCGACCGGCGTCGGCCGGCTGCTCGGCCTGACCGAGCTGCATCAGCCCGCGCGCACCCTCGAGGTCAAGGACGTGATCGGGGGCAACGAGCGCGTGCGCGAGGTCGAGATCCCGGAGCCCGGCCAGCCGACACCGCTGCCGAACCCCGCTGTGCACCAGGACGAGTCCGCGCCGCCGAAGACGGCCACCGTGACGCTGACGCTCGACATCGACCAGGAGACCGAGATCAAGGCGGTCATGCGCGAGGCCAAGGTGCTGCTGTACAGCTGGCACGCAGACGGCGGCATGGTCTACAGCGACTTCCACGGCCACGATCCCTCGGTCAGCAGCGAGGCGTTCGTGCGCTATCGCGAGGACCAGGAAGCCGCCGGCGGTGACGGCTCGCTGGTCGCGCCTTTCGGCGGCGAGCACGGCTGGTACTGGAAGAACGTCAGCAACAATCCGGTCACGGTCACGTTGAACCTGACGGGCTACTTCGACGACACCAAAGACTACGGCATTCATTAAGGAAGAGAACCGAAGCTCATGTGGCAACAGAACTACGTGCCTGTGGCGGATAGCCTTGCCCTGTCGACGGTAGCCGCGGCGGTGCCGATCTTCGTGCTGCTGCTGCTGATCGGCATCTTGCGCAAACCGGCATGGATTGCGGCGCTGGCAGGCCTCGTGGCTGCGCTGTTCGTCGCGATCGGCATCTACGGCATGCCGGCCGGCCTCGCCGTCAGCTCAGCCGGCAACGGCGCGGCCTTCGGCCTGCTGCCGATCGGCTGGATCGTCTACTGGGCCGTCGTCCTGTACCGCATCACGCTCGAGACCGGCAATTTCGAGATCATCAAGGACTCCATCGGTGGGCTCACCTCCGACCGTCGCCTGCAGGCCATGCTGATCGCGTTCGCGTTCGGCGCGTTCATCGAGGGCGCGGCCGGATTCGGCACGCCGGTGGCCGTGGCTGCCGCGATGCTCGCCGGACTCGGTTTCGCTCCGTTCTTCGCCGCCGGCATCTGCCTGCTCGCGAACACGGCGCCGGTGGCCTTCGGCTCGATCGGCGTGCCGGTCGTCACGCTGGCGGGCACCACGGGCATTCCCGAGCTCGAGCTCTCCGCATGGGTGGGCCGCCTGTGCGCGCCTATCTCGCTGTTCATTCCCGCCTACCTGATCCTCGTGATGGGCGGCGTGCGCGGACTCAAGGGCGTGCTGCCGGCCGCGATCGTATGCGGCGTGTGCTTCGCTTCCGTACAGTTCCTGATCTCGAACTTCGTAGGTCCCCAGCTCGTCGACATCATGGCCGCGATCACGGCCATCATCGGCCTGATCGTGCTGCTGAAGTTCTGGCAGCCGAAGGACAAGTTCGTGCTCGAAGGCGAGCACCAGGCCACGGTCGCACCGAAGAGCCACGGCTTCGGCCCCACACTGCTCGCCTGGTCACCGTACCTGTTCCTGGTGATCTTCGTGCTGATCTGGGGCTACCCGGTCACGAAGACGCTGCTCGAGACCACGAACGTCGTGTTCGACTGGCCGGGCCTGCACAACCAGGTCATGCGCGTCGCGCCCATCGTCGCGGCGCCCTCGCCGTACGGCGCCCGATTCACGCTGAACTGGCTCGCCGCAGCGGGCAGCGCATGTGCGCTCGCGACGGTGGCCGCCGCCATCGTGCTGCGCGTGCCCGTCGGCATGTACTTCGGCATTCTCGGCAAAGTCGCGAGGCAGCTCGCGTTCTCGCTGGCCACGATCGCGATGGTGCTCGGCCTCGCGTACGTCATGAACTACAGCGGCGCGACCGTCACGCTCGGCGAGGCGTTCGCCAAGACGGGCACGCTGTTCCCGTATTTCAGCTCCATGCTGGGCTGGCTCGGCGTGTTCCTGACCGGCAGCGACACGTCGGCCAACGCGCTGTTCGGCAACCTGCAGGTCGTTACGGCCAAGAGCCTCGGGCTCGACCCGTCGATGATGGCGGCATCGAACTCCGCCGGCGGCGTCATGGGCAAGATGATCAGCCTGACGAGCCTCGCGGTGGCCGTGGCCGCCACGGGCATGGAACGCTCGGAGGAAGGCAAGCTGTTCCGCTTCACCGTGAAGCACAGCGTCTTCCTCGCGTCCGTGCTGGGCGTCCTCGCGACGATCTACGCTTACGCCTGAGGCGACGTCTAACGCGATTCCCTGAAGGCGCGGTCTGACTTGGCAGCGAGATAGAAATCGCTGTCGGTCAGGCCGTCGATCTTGTGCGTCCAGATCTCGACGCCGCAGCGCCCCCAGCCGACGTGCAGGTCGGGGTGATGCCCCTGCTGCTCGGCGATCGCGCCCACGCGGTTCGCGAACTCGAGCGCGGCCGCGAAATCGCGAAACTCGTAGTTGCGCAGCAGATGACCGGCATCGTTCACCGTCCAGCCGGCATCGAGCTGCTTCAGCAGCTCGTCGATGCGCTCGCGCGGCAGCGGCGGCACGCCGCCGCGGCACGGTATGCATTGCTGATCGGCCAATCCCATCGCGGCACTCCGCACGTTCGATCGTCGCATGATGCCGCGCGGATCGGCGGCCGTCGAGCGGCCGCCGCGCCGGCGTACATCGCCGCGCCCCGTGTCCGTGACGCCGCGGATCGCGCGCCCGGCGTACGTGTATTTACTGATTTGGCAACGCGTTCTCGGGCGCTAGCCTCTCGCACATCCCGAACGTCAACCTCGTAGGAGTCCTCCATGGCATCTGCAAACAAGACCACCGCCAAGACGCCTGCCCGCAAGACGAAAGCCGAGGCCGCCGCGGCCAAGCCCGCGGGCACGTCGCCCGTGACCTTCAACGACCTCGAGAAGTTCTTCGAAGACTTCATGCAGAAGGCGTGGAAGCACCCGCTGCGTTTCGAGTGGCCGCGCCTGCCGGAGCTGCCGTCGCTGCTGCCGCAGACACCCGCCGTCGACGTCGTGGATCGCGAGAAGGACGTCGTCGTCCGCGCGCAGTTGCCGGGCTTCAAGAAGAGCGAGCTCGACGTGTCGATCGCCGATCGCACGCTGACGATCAAGGGCGAGCGGCGCGAAGAACAGAAGGAAGAGAAGGACAACTACTTCCACCAGGAAATCCGCACGGGCAGCTTCAGCCGCTCGGTGCTGCTGCCGGCCGAGGTCGATGCCAGCAAGGCCGAAGCGACCTTCAAGGACGGCGTGCTGGAGCTGACGTTGCCGAAGCGCCGTATCGCCAAACAGCAGCAGGTGGCGGTGCGCTGACGCGCCGCCGCGGGCAGGGAGCCGGGCCATGGCCGATTCGCCGATCGCCGAACGACTGGAGCGCGCGCCGCTGTTCGCGGGCCTGCCGCCCGAGAGTCTCGCGTTCCTCGTCGCACATGCGCGCGTGCGGCCGCTGCAAGAGAACGAGGTCGTCTTCCACACCGGCGAGCGCGCCAATCATTTCTACCTCGTGACGAACGGCCACGTGGCCGTCGAGGTGGCTGCGATCGAGGGGCCGTCGCTGCCGCTGCAGGAGCTCGGGCCCGACGCCGTGCTTGGCTGGTCGTGGCTGATCCCGCCTAATCGCTGGAGCTTCCAGGCGCGCGCCCTGACGCGCGCGGAGGTCATCGAGTTCGACGGCACCGCCGTGCTCGCCGAATGCGAGGCGAATCCGAAGTTCGGCTACGCGCTGCTGAAGCGCTTCTCGACGCTGATGTCGGAGCGTCTGCAGCACGCGCGCCAGCGCATGGTCGAGGAGTGGCGGCCCGAGGGCTTCGCGTAGCCACGCGGCCGCGCGTCAGTTCGCGAGCTTCAGCACGTCACCGCGCGCGGGCACGCGCACGTCCGCATCGAGCTGTGTGCGCAGCTTCGTCGCGAGCTCCTGCTGCACCGCCGGCTCGCCGTGCACGAGGTTCACGGGCGGCCGATTGCTGAAAGCCCCGTACCAGGCCATGAGCCCGGCCTGATCGGCGTGCGCGGACAGGCCGCCGACCGTGTGGATCGTGGCCTGCACCTTGATGGTCTCCTGAAACAGCCGCACGCGCTCCGCGCCGTCGACGAGCCGCCGCCCGAGCGTGCCCGCGGCCTGGAAGCCGATCATGACGACGTGGCACTCGGGCCGCCACAGGTTGTACTTCAGGTGGTGCACGATGCGGCCGCCGCTGCACATGCCGCTGCCGGCGATCACGATCGCACCACTGCGGATGTCGTTGATCCGCATCGAGTCCTCGGTGGTCGGCGATGCGATCACGTTGGCCAGCATCGGCCGGCGGTCGCTGCGGAACAGATGCGCGCGCTGCAGGTCCCGATAGCGCCAGTACAGCGCCGTGGTCTCGATGGCCATGGGGCTGTCGAGATAGATCTTCCAGCGATCGAGCCGCCAGCGCTCGTAGTGCTCCGCCAGCAGGTACAGCAGATCCTGCGTACGGCCCACCGCGAACGCCGGAATCAGGATGTTGCCACCGCTGTCGGCCGCCCCGCGGATGATCGACTCGAGCTCGGCCAGCGTGGCGTCGAACGCGCGGTGGTTGCGGTTGCCGTACGTGCTCTCCATGAGCACGAGGTCGGCGTCCTCGATCGCGGTCGGCGGCGCCATCAGCGGGGCGGCCGCATAGCCGAGATCGCCGCTGAACACGAGCTTGAACGTCTTGCCGGCTTCCGTGAGCCACGCCTCGACGATGGCGGCGCCCAGGATGTGGCCCGCGCTGCGCAGCCGGATCTCGACGCCGGGCACGATCTCGCGTCGCGTGTCGAACTCGAGCGGCACGAACTGACCCTGCACGGCGCGCGCGTCGTCGCGCGTGTACAGCGGCGGCACGCTCTTCAAACCCTTGCGGCTGCGGCGCTTGTTCTGCCACTCGGCGTCCTTCTCGTGCAGATAGGCCGCGTCCGGCAGCATGATGCCGCAGAGATCGCGCGTAGCGGGATGCGTGTAGATCGGGCCCGTGAAGCCCTGCTTGCGCAGCAACGGCAGCCGGCCCGAGTGGTCGATGTGCGCGTGGCTCAGCACGACCGCGTCGACGCCGTCCACCGGCAACGGCACGCGGTTCAGCTCCTCGTCGAGATGCGAGCCCTGGACCTGACCGCAGTCGAGCAGCACCGTGTGCGAGCCCACCCGGAGCAGATAGCAGGACCCGGTCACCGTGCCGGCCGCCCCCAGAAATCTCAGCTCCACTCCACTCCCCCGCTACGGACCGCAGCCCGGCACGAGCAGCGGCGTGCCGTGCTGCTCGTTCCACTTCAGGATGCTCTGCCAGATCTCTTCGGCCGTCTCCGCGTACCAGAAGAGCTCGCGATCCTGCGGATCGATGACGCCCTCGGACGCGAGGAAGTCTATGTCCACGGCGCGCCGCCAGTATTCCTCGCCCACGAGCACGACCGGCACCGGTGCCAGCGTCTGGGACTGCACGAGCGTCAGCGTCTCGAACACCTCGTCGAACGTGCCGAAGCCGCCCGGGAAGGCGACCAGCGCGCGAGCGCGCAGCAGGAAGTGCAGCTTGCGCATCGCGAAGTAGTGGAAGCTGAAGCACAGATCGGGCGTGACGTAGGGATTCGGGAACTGCTCGTGCGGCAGCGTGATGTTCAGGCCGATCGACGGCGCGTTGACGTCGTAGGCGCCGCGGTTCGCGGCCTCCATGATGCCGGGGCCGCCGCCGGTCATCAGCAGCACGCGGCAGTCGTTCGTGCTCGAGCGGCACTTGCCGACGAGCCGCCCGAACTCGCGCGCCACCTCGTAGTAGTGGCTGCGCCCGAGCAGCCGCTCGGCCACGGCCAGCCGCTGCTGCAGCGCGGAGTCGCCCGGTGAGGCTGCCAGCAGGCCCTTCAGCTGCGCGACACGCCGCCGCGCGGCGCCCGGCTCGTGAATGCGCGTGCTGCCGTACACGACGATCGTGTGCTCGACACCGCGTGCGCGCAGCCCGAGCTCGGCCTTCAGATAGTCGATCTGAAGACGCACGCCGCGCGTCTCGTTGCTGTTCAGGAAATCGATGTCGCTGTCGGCCTGCCGATAGGTCGGGCTCGCGAGCAATGCCCGCACGCGCTCGAGCGCCGTCGGGTCGTCCTCGACGGGCTTCGGCTGCTGCCACGGCAGACGCTCGCGGCGCGGATGTGGCGGCTGGCCGGTGGGCGATACACCGGGTCGGTCGACACCGTCGGTCATGGCTCGACCCTGCCGCTGCCGCGGCGCAGGCGCTCGATCTCCTCGAGCAGCTCGAGTGCCAGTGCGGCGCCCGGCAGATTGACCTCGAACTCGCGCTGCAGGCGAATCACGCGCCGGATCCGCGTAACCGCGACTCCGGAGAATCGCCATTGCGCGCGCTCGGCACCCACCGGCTCCACGATGCCCTCCGCTACGATCTCGACGACGAGATCCTCCGGCACACTGCAGATCGAGCACAGCTCGGCGAGCGTGAACTCCGTGCTCTCGTCGAGCAGCAACGCGTGGACGTGATCGCTCATGTCGAACCCTCCAGCGATTCGCGCGGATTGAAGCGCATCGCAGTTGCCATCTGCCGGTACAGCGCCTCGTCGTCCGCCGTCTGCGCTGCGGGCGTCACGATCTTCAGCACCACGAACTGATCCCCCGGGGGGTTGCCCGGCAGCCCGCGGCCCTTGAGCCGCAGCTGCCGGCCCGTCTGCGAGCCTTTCGGCAACTTCAGATCGACGCGACCGCCGAGCGTCGGCACGCGCACGGTCTCGCCGAGCGCGGCCTCCCATGGCGCAACGGGCAGATCGAGCCACACGTCGCGGCCCTCGACGCGGAACCAGCGATGCGGCACGAGCCGCACCATCAGGAACAGATCGCCCGGCGCCCCGCCGCCGGCTCCGGCCTGCCCCTGGGCCGCCACGCGGATCTGCTGGCCGTCGACCGCTCCGGCCGGGATCCGGACGGTCAGATTCTGCACGTACGGCTGCGGCTGACCGCGCTCGTCGACGCGCACGCGCTGCAGCGAGAGCCGCCGCTCGGTGCCGCGGAATGCCTCCTCGAGCGTCAGCTCGACCTCGGCCGCGGTGTCGAAGCCGCGGCTGCGGAACCCGCCCCGTCCACCGAGCCCGCCGAACAGGTTCTCGAAGAAATCGCTGTGCGCGCCGGCGCCCGGTCCCGCGCCCGCGGCGGCCTCGAACTCCCAGCCCGGCGGCGGACGAAACTCCTCTCCGGCCGGCCGCGAGCCGAGCGAGTCGTAGGCCGCGCGCTTCTCGGGATCGCGCAACACCTCGTAGGCCTCGCCGACTTCCTTGAACTTCGCCTCGGCGTCCTTCTCCTTGCTGACGTCGGGATGGTATTTGCGCGCGAGGCGCCGATACGCCTGCTTGATTTCGTCGGCCGATGCGTCCCGACCGACACCCATGATCTTGTAGTAGTCCTTGTACTCCACGCTGCACCGCGCTGCCGCTGGCCGGCATCTCATCGATATGTTACACAACGCCGCATGCCGACGAGCCAGATCGTGCAGACCGCGGTTGCAACGGTGGGGTTCGCGGCAGCCGCAGCGGCGGCCACTCACGCGCTCCTCTTCAAGCGCAGGCCGCAATCGGCGTTCGGATGGATCGCGGTGTGCTTCACGCTGCCGTTCGCGGGTGCCTTGCTGTATTACCTGTTCGGCATCAACCGCGTGCGCATGCGCGCCCGCAAGCTGCTGCAGCGGCTGCCCGAGCCACTGTGCCCCACGGAATTCATCGGCACACCGCCGCCCGCGCTGGCGCCGCTCGAACGCCTGGGCGAAGCCGTGACCGGCTGGCCCCTGACGGCCGGCAACCGCGTGGACGTCCTGTACGACGCGGGCGAGACGTTCAACGCAATGCTCGCGGCCATCGCCAGCGCGCAGCGGTACGTACACCTTTCCACGTACATCTTCGACGGCGGTCCCGTCGGCCGCCGCTTCGCGAACGCGCTCGCGGACGCCGCGGCGCGCGGCGTCGACGTGCGCGTGCTGCTCGACGGCGTGGGCGCCCTGTACTCGCGGCCGCCGATCACCCGCCTGCTGCGCGGCACCGGCGTGCGGCTCGTACGCTTCCTGCCGCCGCGGCTGCTGCCGCCGTCGGTCAGCGTGAACCTGCGCAGCCACCGCAAGAGCCTCGTCGTCGACGGCGTCGTGGCCTTCGCGGGCGGCACGAACATCCGCGACCGGTACGTCGAGGGCCCCGCGGAGCAGCGCATCGTCGACCTGCACTGCCGCGTCGCCGGACCGGTCGTTGCGCAGATCGAGACCGTATTCCTGCGCGACTGGCAGTTCGCGACCGGCGGTCCCGCCGAGCAGCCGGGCCCCCCGTCGATGCCGGCGGGCGCGGCGCTCTGTCGCGCCGTGACGGACGGCCCCGACGCGGAGCTCGACCGGCTGACCGCGCTGCTGATCGGCGCGATTGGCCAGGCGCGTCACCGCATCGCGATCATGACACCGTACTTCGTGCCCCCGCGCGAGCTGATCACGCCGCTGCAGGCGGCCGCGCTGGCCGGCAAGGACGTGGCCGTGATCCTGCCGGCGCTGAACAACCTGCCGTACATCCATGCGGCCACGCGCCACATGCTGTGGGAGCTGCTCGAGCGCGGCGTGCACTTCTACTACCAGCCGCCGCCGTTCGTGCACAGCAAGCTGCTGTATGTCGACGACCACTACGCGCAGCTCGGCTCCGCGAACCTCGACGCCCGCAGCCTGCGCCTGAACTTCGAGATGAACCTCGAGATCTACGATCGGGACGTGGTCACCGGGCTCGCCACGCACTTCGAGGGCGTCCGGGCCCGGTCCCGCCCCGTGACGCTCGCCGACGTGGACCGCCGGTCCTTCGGAACGAAGGTGCTCGACGGCGCCGCCTGGCTGTTCTCGCCTTACCTCTGAACCGCGGGCACGAGCAGCACGTCGCAGGGCGCTTCCGCCGCCACGGCTTCGGCCGTGCTGCCGACGACGGCCGCGAGCCGGCCGCGGCGCTGCGGCACGCCGACGACCACGAGCTGCGCGCGCCGCGCCGCCGCGGTATCGACGATGACCTCGGCCGGGCTGCCTTCGACGAGATCCGTCTCCGCCGGTGTGATGCCGAACTCCGCGACGAGCTCGATGGCCGCCCGCCGGTGCAGCGCGGCGACGTTCTCTGCGCCGTAGAACACGCCCGGCGCCACCTGCACGGCCGAGGCGAGCTCGAACGCGCCTTCGCCGGGGTAAGCGTTCACGGCGCGCAACGTCGAGCCGAACGCACGCGCGAACGCGCGTCCCGCCGACAGCACCGACCGATCGAGGCCGCTCGGCTCGGCATGCGCATGCAGCGGGTCGATGGCGGCGACGATCGTCCGATAGCCGTCGAAGACGGGATCCTTGACGAGCAGCAATGGGCACGGGCTGCGCTGCATGAGCTGCCAGTCGGTATCGGTCAGTCGCGTGTGCAACGGCCGCTGCTCGTGCACACCCACCACCACGAGATCGGCCTGCCACTCCTGCACGACGGACAGGATGCCGTCGCACACGGACGCGCTCCAGACGGCCTGCGTGGTGACGTTCGTGCCCCAGTCGCGCATCGAATGCGCCAGGCGCTGCAGCTCCATGCGCGCCGCGGTCAGCAGACGCTCGCCTCGGGTCTGCGCGTCGGTGTCGCCGAGCTCGCGGCCGACGGCCACGCCGGTCTGGAACACCGTGCTCACGAGCCGGATCTCGGCGCCGACGCTCTTCGCGAGCTGCCGCGCGTGCGTGGCCGCGAGCGGCAACCCGCGCTCCCACGGCTTGATCGCCACGATGATGCGTTGGAGCTCGGTGGCTCCGGTTGCCTGCCCTGGCATGCTGACCTTGCCGGCTGCGCTCAGCGCTGTCTCCCGTTCGTGATGGGGCCATTGTCGGCGGGCGCCTGGCGGGCGCCCATTCGTACAAGCGCGTACAGCGCCGGCGCCCGGTCGCTACGTAGAAGTTCGTATCGTCGCGGCAGCCGCGGCTGGCTACGGTGCCGCATCGTCACCACCGCGGATGACTCGCATGCGCAAAGCACTGCCGCTCCTGCTGCTCACGGCCGGGCTCGCCGGCTGCGGCCCCAAGTCGCCCCTCGGCTTCAGCCTGCCGACCGGCGACGCGGCGCGCGGTCAGACGGCGTTCCTGGCGCTGCGCTGCAACGCCTGCCACGAAGTGGAGGGACGCGACTTGGAATACCTGAACGGCCCGGCCCACGTGACGCTCGGCGGCAAGACCACGCGCATTCACACGGAGGGCGAGCTCGTGACCTCGATCATCAACCCGTCGCACAAGCTCGCACCGCGCTACGCGGAGGATCAGGTCGCCGTGAACGGCCAGTCGATCATGAGCGCCGCCTACCTGAACGACGTCATGACCGTGCAGCAACTCATCGATCTGGTCGCGTTCCTGCAGTCGACGTACCAAATCGCCCCGCCGCCGGTGCCCGCCTACTGGCGGGTGTATCCGTGACCGCGCGCCCACGCGGCCGGGCGTAGGCAGGCGCGACCCATGCCGATCATCGAGAAGCGAGCCGGCGTCCGGGGAGTCGAGGCCAACCTGCGCGACTACGCGGCCACGGTCGCGTCCTTTTCCTGGTCTGCGGCACGCGCGGAGCTCGACGGGCTGCCGGGCGGCGGGCTGAACATCGCGCACGAGGCCGTGGACCGGCACGCGCGCGGTCCGCGCGCCGCCACCGTCGCGCTGCGCTGCCTCGGCCGGACCAGCGCGGGCGGCGCGACGCGCGAGCTCACGTACGCCGAGCTCTCCGTGCAGAGCAACCGCTTCGCAAACGCGCTGCGCACGCTCGGCGTCGGCAAGGGCGACACCGTGTTCGCGCTGACGCCGCGCGTGCCGGAGCTCTACGTGGCGGCGCTCGGCACCTGGAAGGCGCTCGCGCTGTTCTGCCCGCTGTTCTCCGCCTTCGGCCCGGAACCGATCGAGACGCGCATGCGGCTCGGCGCGGCACGAGTGCTCGTGACTACCGCGACCCTGTATGCGCGCAAGGTGGCGCCGCTGCGCGCGAAGCTTCCCGCGTTGCAGGCGGTACTGCTGATCGATGCACCCGCCGGCGCCGCGACCGAGGCCGGCGTGCACTCGCTGCCCGACCTGCTCGCGCGTGCAAGCCCCGACTACGTGGTGCCGTCGACCTCGGCGGACGATCCCGCGCTGCTGCATTTCACGAGCGGCACGACCGGCACGCCGAAGGGCGCGGTGCACGTGCACGGCGCCGTGCTCGAGCATCATGTGACGGGCAAGCTCGCGCTCGACCTGCGCGCGGGCGACGTGTTCTGGTGCACCGCGGACCCGGGCTGGGTCACGGGCACGTCCTACGGCATCATCGCGCCGCTGACGAACGGCGTGACCTCGATCGTCGACGAGGAGGACTTCGACGCCGCGCGCTGGTACTCCACGCTCGAGGCGCAGCGCGTGAACGTCTGGTACACGGCGCCGACCGCGATCCGGATGCTGATCAAGGCCGGCCCCGAGCTCGCACACCGCTATCGCTTCCCTGCGCTGCGCTTCGCCGCGAGCGTCGGCGAGCCGCTGCACGCGGAAGCCGTGATCTGGGGCCACGAGGTGCTCGGCGTGCCGTTCCACGACAACTGGTGGCAGACCGAAACCGGCGGCATCATGATCGCGAACTACGCGAGCATGGACATCAAGCCGGGCTCCATGGGCAAGCCGATTCCGGGCATCGTGGCCGCGATCGTGCACCAGCGCGCCGACGGCGAGGTCGAGACCGTCGACGCGCCGGACACGGTGGGCGAGCTCGCGCTGAAACCCGGCTGGCCGTCGATGTTCCGCGCGTATCTCGGCCAGGACGAGCGCTACCGCAAGTGCTTCCGCTCCGGCTGGTACTTGAGCGGCGACCTCGCGCGCCGCGACGCGGACGGCTACTACTGGTTCGTCGGCCGCGCCGACGACGTCATCAAGTCCGCCGGTCACCTGATCGGGCCGTTCGAGGTCGAGAGCGCGCTGCTCGAGCATCCGGCCGTGGCCGAGGCCGGCGTGATCGGCAAGCCGGATCCCACGGTGCTCGAGGTCGTGAAGGCGTTCGTGTCGCTGCGGGCGGGCTACGAGCCGAGCGAGGCGCTGAACCGCGAGCTCGTGGCGCACGCGCGGCGCAGGCTCGGCCCCGCGGTCGCGCCGCGCGAGATCCAGTTCCTGCCGAGCCTGCCGAAGACGCGCTCCGGCAAGATCATGCGGCGCCTCTTGAAGGCCCGCGAGCTCGGCCTCGCGGAAGGCGACCTGTCGATGCTCGAGCCCGAGCCGGCGGCCGCGCCGCGATGAGCCCGGCGTCCACGCATGGCGTCGCCCTGTTGACGCAGATGCTGCGGATCCGCCGCTTCGAGGAGAAATGCGTGGAGCTCTACTCCGCCGGCCGGATTCGCGGCTTCCTGCACCTCTATATCGGCGAAGAAGCCGTCGCCGTCGGCGTCATGCAGGCGCTCGGCGCCGCCGACGCCGTGGTGGCCACCTACCGCGAGCACGGCCACGCGCTCGCACGGGGCATTCCGATGACCGCGCTGCTGGCCGAGATGCACGGCAAGTATCAGGGCTGCTGCCACGGCCGCGGCGGTTCGATGCACATCTTCGACGCGGCGACGCGCTTCTACGGCGGCAACGCGATCGTCGGCGGGGGCCTGCCGCTCGCGGTGGGCCTCGCGCTCGCGGCCAGGCTGCGCGGCGATTCGAGCGTCACGGCCTGCTTCTTCGGGGAGGGCGCCGCGGCCGAGGGCGAGTTCCACGAGTCGCTGAACCTCGCCGCGCTCTGGCACCTGCCGGTGCTGTTTCTGTGCGAGAACAACCTGTACGCGATGGGCACGGCGCTCGAGCGCTCGGAATCGGAGACGCACATCGCGCGCAAGGCCGCCAGCTACCAGCTGCCCGCGACCACGGTCGACGGCATGGACGTGCTGGCCGTCGAGGCCGCGGCGGCGGCCGCCGTCGCCGCGATCCGGCGCGGCGAGGGCCCGCAGTTCCTCGAGCTCGCGACCTACCGGTTTCGCGCGCACTCGATGTTCGATCCGGAGCTGTACCGCGACAAGGCCGAGATCGAGCGCTGGAAGCAGCGTGGTCCGCTGGTGACGCTCGAAGCGTCCCTGCGCGCGGCCGGCGCACTCGACGACGCGCAGCTCGACTCGGTCGAGCGCGCGATCGCGGCCGAGATCGACGCCGCGGTGGCGTTCGCCGAGGCCGGCACGCTCGAGCCCGTGAGCGAGCTGCTGACCGACGTGTACACGCGGCCGGTGCGCGCATGAGCGCAGCCGCGCCGCGCCTGCGCATGTCGTACCGCGAAGCGCTGCGCGAAGGCCTGCGCGACGCGCTGCGTGCGGATCCGCGCGCGTTCCTGATGGGCGAGGACGTGGGCCGCTACGGCGGCTGCTACGCCGTCAGCAAGGGGCTGCTCGAGGAGTTCGGCGACGCACGCGTGCGCGACACTCCGCTGTCGGAATCCGCGTTCGTCGGCGCCGGCATCGGCGCGGCGCTCGGCGGCCTGCGGCCGATCGTCGAGGTCATGACCGTGAACTTCAGCCTGCTGTGCCTCGATCAGATCGTGAACACGGCGGCCACGCTGCGGCACATGTCCGGCGGCCAGTTCTCCGTGCCGCTCGTGATCCGCATGGCGACGGGCGCCGGCCGCCAGCTCGCGGCGCAGCACTCCCACAGCCTCGAGAACTGGTACGCGCACGTGCCGGGCCTGCGCGTGGTCGCGCCCGCCACGCTCGACGACGCCCGGTGGATCGTCGCCGCCGCACTCGCGGACCCCGACCCCGTGCTCGTGTTCGAGCACGTGCAGCTCTACAACGTGGAAGGCGAGCTCGACGCATCGCTCACGGGCGTCAGCCTCGAGGGCGCGGCCGTGCGCCGCGCCGGCAGCGACGTGAGCCTCATCACCTACGGCGGCAGCCTCGGCAAGACGCTGGCCGCGGCGGGCGAGCTCGCAACGGCCGGCATCGGCGCAGAGGTCATCGACCTGCGCAGCCTGCGGCCGCTCGACACCGCCACCGTGCTCGCGTCGGTGCGGAAGACCCATCGCGCGGTCGTCGTGGACGAGGGCTGGCGCACGGGCAGCCTGGCCGCGGAGATCGTGGCCCGGATCGCCGAGGACGCCTTCTACGATCTCGATGCGCCGCTCGCGCGCGTCTGCAGCGCCGAGGTGCCGATCCCGTACGCAAAGCACCTCGAAGAGGCCGCGCTGCCGCAGACGCCCGCGATCGTCGCGGCGGCGAAGCGCGTGCTCGGAGCCTGACGCCATGGCGGACTTCGTGATGCCCTCGCTCGGCGCCGACATGGACAGCGCCACGCTGACGCAATGGCTCGTGAAGCCGGGCGCCACGGTAAAGCGCGGCGACGTCGTCGCGAGCGTCGAGACGACGAAAGGCATCATCGACATCGAGATCTTCGACGCCGGCACGATCGAGACGCTCGTCGCCGCGCCGGGCACCGAGGTGGCGGTCGGTGGGCTGCTCGCGACGTACCGGCCGACCGGAACCGCAGCGGCGGCGGCGCCGCCCGCCCCGCGGCCGACCGAGGCTCCGCGCCCCACCGCACCTGCGCCCCCTCCCTCCGCCGCGACGCCGGCTCCCGCGGAGCGGCTGCGCGTATCACCCGCCGCCCGACGCCGTGCACGGGAGCTCGGCGTGGACCTCGCAACGCTCATGCCGTCCACCGGCGGTGCGCTGACGCTCGCGGACGTCGAGCGCGCAGCGGCTCCCGGACCCCGCGCCCCCTCCCCGCCGGCGCCGAGCGACATGCGCCGGCAGATCGCGCTGTCCATGAGCCGCGCCAAGCGCGAGATCCCGCACTACTACCTCGGGCTCACGGTCGACATGACGGCCGCTCTGCGCTGGCTCGAGGCCGCGAATGCGGCCCGCCCCGTCACGGAGCGACTGCTGTACGGCGCGCTGCTGCTGAAGGCCGTGGCCTGCGCCCTCGAGAAGTACCCCGAGCTGAACGGCTTCTGGCGTGACGACGCCTTCCAGCCCGCGGCGGCCATCAACGTGGGCACGGCGATCCGGCTGCGGCAGGGCGGCCTCGTGGCGCCGGCGCTGATCGCCGCGAACCGGCAGCCGCTGCCGGACCTCATGCGCAACCTGCAGGATGTGGTGTTGCGCGCACGGACCGGCAAACTGCGCGCGACCGAGCTCGCGAGCGCCACGATCACCGTCACGAGTCTCGGCGAAGGCAGCGTCGAGACGGTGTACCCGATCATCTATCCGCCGCAGGTGGCGATCGTGGGCTTCGGCTCGGTCGTCGTGCGTCCCTGGGTCGCGGCCGGCGCCGTGGTGGCGGCGCCGGTGATCCACGCGACGCTCGCGGCGGACCATCGCGTGACCGACGGCACGCGCGGCAGCGCGTTCCTGATGAGCGTCGCCGATCTCCTGCAGCGCCCGGAGCACCTATGACCGCACCGTCCGACGACTCCCTGCGAGCCACCGTGCTCGACGCGCTCGTGGCCGTGGCGCCCGACGTCGATCCCGGCACGCTCGACCCGGCCGTGCCGTTCCGCGACCAGTTCGACTTCGACTCGATGGATCATCTGAACTTCGTGATCGGCCTGCACCGCGCACTCGGCGTCGACGTGCCGGAGACGGACTACCCGCAGCTCGCGAGCCTCGACGGCTGCGTGCGCTACCTCGCCCGCGCGCTCGGCGCGCAAGCGGCACCATGACGCTCACGACCACAGAGCTGCGCATCCCGCTCGCCGACGTCGAGCTCGACGCCGATCTGCGCCTCCCGGACCGGGCGCGGGGCGTCGTGGTGTTCGCGCACGGCAGCGGCAGCAGTCGGCGCAGCCGCCGCAACCTGCACGTGGCCGGGCGGCTGCACGCCGAGCGCTTCGGCACGCTGCTGTTCGACCTGCTCACGCGCGAGGAGCAGATCGTCGACGAGCGCACGCGTGAATGGCGGTTCGACATTCCGCTGCTCGCGCGCCGCCTCGGCGGCGTGGGCCGGTGGCTCGCGGCGCGGCCGGGCACGCCCGCCTGGCGGGCCTACTTCGGCGCCAGCACGGGCGCGGCCGCGGCGCTGGTTGCCGCGGCGGCCGATCCGTCGATCGTGCACGCCGTGATCTCGCGCGGCGGCCGCCCCGACCTCGCGGGCGATTCCCTGCCGCAGGTGCGCGCGCCGACGCTGCTGATCGTCGGGGGCGAGGACGACGTCGTGATCGGGCTGAACGAAGCCGCGCTGCGCGAGCTCGACTGCCCGAAGGAGCTCGTGATCGTGCCCGGCGCGACGCACCTGTTCGAGGAGCCCGGCACGCTCGACGCGGTCTGCGATCACGTCGTGCGCTGGCTCGACCGCCACTGCCCGGCGGGCTGAGCGCGCCCGTGGACGTCGCGCTGCAGGCGAAAGTCGGGCATCTGTCGCGCCGCACCGCGTACGCGGCTGCGCCTGCCGCCGTCGAGCGCATCGAAACCCACTTCGCCTGGGTGTTCATCGCCGGCGATCTCGTCTACAAGCTGAAGAAGCCGCTGAAGTTCCGCGAGTTCGACCTGACGACGCTGGCCGCGCGGCGCGCGAACTGCGAGCTCGAGGTCGCGCTGAACCGGCGCCTCGCCCCGGGCGTGTATCTCGGCGTGGTCCCACTGTCCGCTGCGGACGGCGAGCTTGCGCTCGAGGGTACGGGCACGCCGGTCGAGTGGCTGGTCAAGATGCGGCGCCTGCCGCAGGAGCTCGCGCTCGACCGGATCAGCGGGGCGGGTGACCTGCCGGACGGGCGGCTGCGCACACTGCTCGCGAAGCTCGGGGCCTTCTATGCGACCGCGGCGCGCGCGCCGTGGGACGGCAATGCCTACCGCGCCGCGCTGCTTCGCGAGACGGAGCGCTATGCGCGCGAGCTCGCGGCGCCCGCGCTGCGGCTCGACACGGCGCAGGTTGCAGCGCTCGCCGCACGGCTCCGGGGCTATGTGGCCGCCAACGCGCCCACGCTCGACGCGCGCGTTGCGGCGGGACGCATCGTCGACTCGCACGGCGATCTTCGCCCCGAGCACGTGTTCATGACGCCGGAGCCCCAGATCATCGACTGCCTGGAATTCTCCGCGGAGCTGCGCCTGCAGGACAGTGCGGGGGAAATCGCGTTCCTGGCGCTCGAGTGCGAGCGCCTCGGGCTCGCGCCCCTGCCCCAGCGGTTGCTCTCGCTGTACCGCTCCGTGTGCCGCGACGATGTCGCACCGGAGCTGCTCGCCTTCTATCGGGCCCGGCACGCGCTGGCGCGCGCGCTCGTGGCCGCCTGGCACCTCGAGGAACCGCTGCCGGCGGCCGCGGCCGCCGTCTGGCGCGAGCGCGCGGGCTGGTACCTCGCCGCCGGCCTGCGCGACGCCTAGGCGATCTCGCCGTCCTGCAGCAGCCGCTCGACGAGCGGCACGGTGCATTCCGGACGCTCGTGCGCCGTGGTCGCGCACCCGCAGCGGTCGCGCGTGGCCTCGAAATGCAGCCACAGCGCCCGCACGAGGCCGGGCGGGTGCTCGCGCAGGAACGTCATCTGCGCCTTGCCGAGGTTCCTGGCCCCGAGCACGAGCTCGTCCCACTCGGCGTCGTCGGCACGCGCGCACACCTCGATCCTGCGTTCGATCTCGCGGTCCATGCCCCTCTCCGCTGCTGACCCATCACGATCATGGCCGAGCGCCGCGCCCGCGGCGATGACGGCTTACGCGTACCCCGGAGGCCCTCCCCGAGTGGCGCCGCGGCGGCGGCCCGGCCCATCATAGGCGGACGCAACGGACGCTGGAGGCCACGTGAGGATCGGTACCCCGAAGGAGATCAAGGACAACGAGAACCGAGTGGGGCTCACGCCGGCCGGCGGCGCCGCCCTGCGTGCGACGGGCCACGAGGTGCTCGTCGAGCGCGGCGCCGGCGCGGGCTGCGGGTTCGCCGACGCGGAGTATGCGGCGAGCGGCGCCACGCTCGGCACGGCCGAGGAGGCCTGGCGGCAGGACCTCGTCGTGAAGGTCAAGGAGCCGCTCGAAGCGGAGTACGGGCGGCTGCGCGGTCAGATCGTCTTCACGTACCTGCACCTGGCCGGCGTGACGCGCGCGCTGACCTCGGCGCTGCTCGATACCCTCACCACGGCCATCGCCTACGAGACCGTCGAGGACCGCGATGGACGCCTGCCGCTGCTGGCCCCCATGAGCGCGGTCGCCGGCAGCATGGCGCCGCTCATGGGCGCGTACTACCTCGCGAAATTCAACGGCGGCCGCGGCAGCCTGCTCGGCACGGTGCAGGGCGCCGGTCAGGGCGACGTGGCCATCGTCGGCGACGGTGTCGTCGGCAGCCATGCCTGCGCGGTCGCGAGCGCGCTCGGCGCGCGCGTGACCGTGTTCGGCGTGACTCCGCAGCGCGCGGGCGAGTTCGAGCGGCGGCCGAACGTGCGCTACGTGCTGTCCACGCCCGAGAGCATCGCCGCACGGCTGCGCGAGGTGGACCTGCTGGTCGGCGCCGTGCTCCGCGCCGGCGCGCGCGCGCCGCACGTCGTGACGGAGGCCATGGTCGCCACGATGCCCGCGGGCTCGGTGATCGTCGACGTCAGCATCGATCAGGGGGGCTGCATCGCGACGTCGCGGCCCACGTCGCACTCCTCGCCCGTGTTCGTCGCCCACGGCGTCACGCACTACTGCGTGACGAACATGCCGGGCGCCTATCCACGCACGTCCACGCTGGCGTTGACCGCGGCCACGCTGCCCTACGTGCTGCGGCTCGCGAACGAGGGTCTCGCGGCGGTCGCCGCCGACCCCGGCTTCGCCAGGGGCGTGAACGTCCATGCCGGCCGGTTGCGCTACGCCGCCGTGGCCGAGGCGCTCGATCTGGAGCGGCTCTACGAGCCCTGGCCGGCGCGCAGCTCGGGCGCTTTCGCGACCGCCGCACAGACGCCCGGCACGCCGCCCGGCCGCGTGCCGTAGTCGCGCTCGCCCGCGGCCGGGAACACGGCCAGGTTGGTCGACAACGCGAACGCCTTCAGCGCGCGGCCGAAGCCGGCTTCGACGAACGCGGCCGCGTAGCCGGCGGCCGGCCGCGGCAGCACGAAACGCGCGGCCGCGCCCTTCGTCTGCGCGACCGTCGCCCACTTCTCGTCCCGGAAGTCGCGGTCGCTCGAGCTCGCCTGCCACAGCTTCAGCATGCCGGCACCCGGCTGTGCGGAACGCACGCACAGCACGAGCTGCGAGTCCTGCCACTGATATTCCCAGTCGAGCTTCGGCAAGGGCGGACCCCGGTCGGCAGCCGCGTGCAGCGCGCGCAGGCCGCGCACGAACGGCCCGAAGTGCTCGATGCCGTGGGGCTCGTTCGGCATGTAGAGCAAATACTTCGGCCCCGGCAGCCCGTCCCAGTACAGATTCGCCGAGTCGAGCGGAAAGTATTCGTCGTTCGTGGCGAGCACGATGAGCTTCGGCAGCGTCAGCGCCGCGCGGTAGCTGTACGGATCCACGATCTGGCGCAGCGGCTCGCCGGCATCCGAGCCCAGGATGTCGGTCAGGTGCAGGTCCGTGTACGGCCGGATGGCCTCCGACGGCGCGCCCCACACCTGCGTCTGGTGCGGGAAATGCCGGCGCATGTTCAGGGCATCGATCACGATCGGCGCGATCGCCGTCACACGCGAATCGACTGGCGCCGTGAGCCACGTGGTCCAGCCGCGCTTCGAACCGCCCGTGACCGTGAAGCGCTCGAGTGGCGCGCCCCACTCGCGCAACGAGGCCTCGCTGCTCGCATCCATCGCGCGCACGACGGCCTTGACCATCGGCAGCAGCAAGGGCCATTCCGTGTCGCCGGTCGCGAGGTAGCGATCGAACGTGTGCGCAATCAGCTTGTCCTCGGTCAGATCGAACAGCGGCTGAAACGGCACCTGTCCCAGCACCACGACCGTCGAGCGCAGCGCCCGTGCGATCGCGACGAACAGCTCGCCGTCCTTCGGCAGCGGCTCCTCGGCCGTGGCCGTCGCGAACTCGTCGTGCCAGCGGCCGCCGCCCACCACGAGCACGGCGTGCCGCGGATCGGGCACGCGCTTCGGGCGCACGAGCATGAGCTGGTGCTGCCAGAGTCCGCCCTTCCACGTCTGCGACTCGAGATGCAGCTCCAGGATCTCGGCGTTCGGATTCGTGTAGCGGCGCTGGATGCGCCAGGAATACGTGGGATCGGGCGCGTGCACGTACGTCGCGAGCGCCGCCGACGGCGCCGGCGGACCCTGACCGTGCGCGCCCCCCGCGCACACGAGCGCGAGGGTCGCGAGCCACGCAAGACGCGGAGTCCGAGGGCGGCGTTGGTGCATGAGTATCCGGAGGATGCAGCGCGGAGCGCGGACTGCGCTCAACGCGCCGTGGTGCCCGACACCGACTTTACGACGAGCACGTCGCCGTGGCCATGGTGCAGCACGCGCTCGGCCGTGCTGCCGAGCAGGAACTCCGCGACCCGGCCGCGCGCGAGCGCGCCCATGACGATCAGGTCCGCTTCGCCGCGCTGCTGCATTCCCTGCAGCACGGTGTGCGGCGCGCCGGCGACGAGACGCGCGGACGTCTCCGCCACGCCGGCCTCGCGGCACAACGCGTGCAGCGCTCGCTCGCGCTCCGCGACGAGTGCCTCTTCCTGAATCGGCGACCCGAATTCCGCACCGAAGTAGTCGAACGGCGTGTAGCAGTGCAGCACCGTGAGCTGCGCACCGGTGCGCGCCTGCACGGCTTGCGCGACTCGCAGGATCTCCGCGTCGAGTGCCGCCGGTTTCGCGTTCATGTGGAACGGATCGACGGCCGCGACGATGCGCCGGTACGGCGCCTGTCCGTCGCTCTTGACGACGAGCATCGGCACGGGGCACCCGATCACGAGCTGCCAGACGCCGTGCGACAGTCCGCTCGGCGCCGGCCTGCCACCCTCGTGCAGCTCCGCGGGCATCGCGACGACGAGATCGCTGCCGCGCGCAGCCACTTCGGCCGCGACGGCGGCGCCGAGCGGGTGCGCCCACACGGCGTTGCTCCCGGCCTTGACGCCCCAGCTCTCGGCCGCCCGGGCGAGCGCGGCCACGCGCTCGCGCTTGTCGCGCACTGCACGCGCGCGCAGCGGCTCGTAGATGGCGGTGTTGCCGAGGTAGCCTTCGAGCATCGGCTCGTAGACGGCACTGAAGACGTCGATCTCGCCGGCATCGTCGACGCACTGCAGCGCGCGGCGCAAGGCCGGCTGATTGGGATCGTCGCCATCGGCGAGAACGAGAACCTTGTTCAGCATGGCGCGCGATTGTTCCGGTCGGGCATCGGGTCTTCCATTCGCATTACTACGTACCGCGGCCGCCACTACGTATCGATACGCGGCGGCGCACGTTGCAGGCTTACCGCAGAGTCTTACACTGCCACCATGTCAATTGTACTGCCTGACCGCTCACGTCATCGCTGCAATCCTCGCTGCACCGCCCGCGATCGTGACCGCTAGCCACACCCCGTCGTTCGCCACGCTGAACCAGCTCGTCGCCACGTTTGCCGCGCGGGGCGCGGCCACCGCGATCATCGCGTTCCGCCCCGACGGCGTCGAAGAGTTGTCGTACGCGGAGCTGGCCGCGCGCACCGTCCGCGTCGCGCAAGGTCTGCGCGCACGCGGCATCACCGACGGCGAACGCGTGGCGCTCTGGGCCGCGAATAGCCCCGACTGGATCACCGCCTATTTCGGCATCGTGGCGGCCGGCGCCGTGGCAGTGCCGCTGGACCACCAGAGCACGGCCGACACGGTGGCAAGCGCGATCGCACACGCGCAGGTGCGCGTCGTGATCACGACGGCGGCGCGCGGCGCCGAGCTCGAAGCACGGACTGGCCTGCCGGCCGACGCCTTCGTGCGCCTCGACGGCCACGGCCCGCGCGACTGGCCCGCGCTGCGGGCGGCGCCCCCGGGAGCCGAGCTGCCGGCCGCCGGGCCCGCGACGGTCGCGTCGTTGCTGTTCACGTCCGGCACGACCGGCACGCCCAAGGCCGTGCCCCTGACCCACGGCAATCTGGCCGCAAACGTGGCGGAGCTCTGCGCCGCCCGCCTGATCGGTCCCGGTGCGCGCGTGCTGCTGCCGCTGCCCCTGCACCACACGTATCCCTTCACGGTGGGGCTGCTCGTGCCGCTGGCGACCGGCGCCACGGTGATCCTGCCCGCGGGTATCTCGGGGCCCGAGATCAGCCGGGCGACGGCCGCGGGCCGCGCGACGGCGCTGCTCGCGGTGCCGCGGCTCTGCACCGCGCTGTGGGACAGCGTCACGGCCGCCGTGCAGGCACGCGGCCCGCTGGCGCGTGCGTTGTTTCGCGTGCTGCTCGCGGCCAGCATCGCCGTGCGGCGCCTGACCGGCCTGCACGTCGGCCGCTGGTGGTTCGCGGCAGTGCACCGGCGGCTCGGCCGGGCACTGACGCTGATCGGCTGTGGCGGCGCCAAGCTGCCGGCCGAGCTCACGTTCAACCTGGAAGGACTCGGCTTCAGGGTGCTGACGGGGTACGGCCTGACAGAAACCTCACCCGTGCTCACGTTCAACAGTCCCAGCCACTGCCGCCTCGGCTCCGAAGGGCGCCCGCTGCCCGGCGTCGAGCTCAGGATCGCGACGCCGGCCGACGGCGAAGCCCACGGCGAGATCGAGGCGCACGGCCCCTCCGTGTTCGGCGGCTACTGGCACAACGACGAGGCCACGGCCGGCGCCTTCACGACCGACGGCTGGTTCAGGACCGGCGATCTCGGCCGTTTCGACGACCGCGGGTATCTGCACGTCGTCGGACGCAACAAGGAGCTGATCGTCCTGCCCGACGGCAAGAAGCTGTTTCCGGAGCCGATCGAGAAGATCTACGCGGCGTCGCCGTTGATCCACGAGCTCGGCATCTTCGAGCACGGCGGTGTGCTGGCGGCCCTCGTGGTGCCCGACGAGGACACGGTGCGCGAACGCGGCTCCATGCGGGCCGCCACGCTGCTGCGCGAGGAGATCGAGGACATTGCCGCGCGCCTGCCGCCGTACCAGCGCATCCGCACGTACCGCGTCACACGCGAGGCGCTGCCGCGCACGCAGCTCGGCAAGCTGCGACGCCACCTGCTGCCCGGGCTGTTCGAGGCGGCCGCGCACCCCGCGCAGGCCGCCGCCACCACGCCGAGCGACGCGGACCGCGCGCTGCTCGAGCGGCCGCGCGCCGCGGAAGCCTGGGCGTGGCTGCGCGCGCGCTATCCCGATCGCCGACTGACGCCCGACACGAGCCCGCAGCTCGACCTGCAGATCGACTCGCTCGAATGGGTCACGCTGACGATCGAGATCGAGCGCCGCTTCGGCGTCACGCTGACGGGAGAAGCGCTGAGCAGGATCCTGACGCTGCGCGATCTGGTGCGCGAGATCGATGCCGCGCCGGCCGCGGCAGCGCAGGCGGGCGGCGGCGCAGTGGCGTTCGTGCCGCCGGGCGGCCCGCTGCGCGTGCTCGGCGCGGTCGTGCTGGCCACGATCCGTCTGATCGCGCGCACGGGCTGGGGCGTGCGGGTCACGGGCGCCGGCCGGCTGCCGGCCACCGGGCCGCTGCTGTTCACGCCGAATCACACGAGCTACCTCGACGCCGGCGTCATGATCGCGGCCCTGCCGTGGCGCCAGCTGCGCCGCACCTACTGGGCGGGGTGGGTCGGCGTCCTGCACACGAGCGCGCTGCGCCGGCTGTTGTCGCGCTCCGCGCAGGTGTTTCCGATCGATCCCGACCGCGACCCGACGGCCGCGATGCGCACGGCGCACGACCTGCTGCAGCACGGCCACTCGGTCGTGTGGTTCCCCGAGGGCCGGCGCTCGCCCACGGGCGATCTGCAGGCGTTCCAGACCGGGGTCGGCGTGCTGCTGCAGGACGGCCGCGTCGCGGCCATCCCGACCGCGATCCACGGCGCGTTCGCGGCCTGGCCGAAGCACGAGCGCTGGCCCCGGCTCGCGCCGGTCCGCGTGACGTTCGGCGAGCCGTTGCGCTTTGCGCCCGGCACACCACCGGAGGCCGTTCGCGAGGCGCTCGAGCACGCGGTGCGCGCGCTCCTGGCCTCGGGGCAGTAGCCATCCGCCCGCGGTACTGCGAACATGGCGCCTGTGTTGTAGTCGCAGCGGCCGCGCGCAGGCCCCGCCGCTCGACTGGGTCTCACCCCTCGCGTGTGGAGGTTCGGATGGCGCCGCGTCTCGTTGGATCGTTGTCTGCAGTGTTGCTCGCGATCGCGCTGCCGGCCGCAGCGGCCGACCGCCCGGACGGCGCCCGGCTGTTCATGAACCATTGCGCGGCGTGTCACGGCGCCCATGGCGAGGGCGACGGTCCGGTCGCCGCGACCATGCAGACGACCGTGCCGAACCTGCGCACGCTCGCCCAGCGCAACGGCGGCACGTTTCCGGCCGACGCCGTGACGGCCTACATCGACGGGCGCCAGATCAAGGCGGCGCACGGCGACCGGCAGATGCCGATCTGGGGTGACGTGTTCCGCGGGCCCGAGCAGGGCACGGCCGAGCGAACGGTGCGCGAGCGCATCGCCGCGCTCGTGGCATTCGTCAAGGGGATTCAGTATCCGCCGGCCGCGGGGCAACGCTGATCCTGTCGACCGCGTGCACGAGCTCGGCCAGCGAGCGCATCTTGAGCTTGCGCATCACGCGCGCGCGGTGCAGCTCGACGGTGCGTTGACTCACGCCGAGATCCATGGCGATGACCTTGTTGGCCTGACCGCGCACGACGCGCTGCATGACTTCCGTCTCGCGCGGCGTCAGCAGCGCGAGACGCTCGCGGATCGTGTCCTCTTCCGCCCGCGCGCTCCGGCGCTGCCTGTCCGTCTCGAGCGCCTTGTGGATGCGATCGATCAGGTCCTGGTCGCGGAAGGGTTTCTGGATGAAATCCGCGGCTCCGGCCTTCATGGCATTGACGGCCATCGGCACGTCGCCGTGGCCCGTGATGAAGATGATCGGAATCTCGGACTTCAGCTCGTTCAGCCGCTGCTGCAGCTCGAGCCCGCTCAGGCCCGGCATGCGGATGTCGGCCACGAGGCACGAATGCCGCTTCGGATCGTAGTGATCGAGAAAATCGAGGCCGGACGCGTGCAGCTCGCAGTCGAGGCCGATCGAGCGCAACAGCAGGCCCAACGAATCGCGCACGGCGTCGTCGTCGTCGACCAGGTAGACCAGCGGACCGGCGGCCTTCAAGCTGCGGAGCTCTCTCTTTCTGCGGGCAGATCGATACTGAAGATCGCCCCCCCGACCGGGTTGTCCGTATAGGTGAGGCTCCCGTCGTAAGATTGAACGATGGTCCTGCTGATCGCAAGACCCACGCCGAGCCCCTCGCGCTTGGTCGTAACGAACGGGTGAAAGATGTTGTCCCCGAGCTGCCGGGACACGCCATGTCCGTGGTCGGTCACGGTGATCCGCACCCCGCCGCGCTCGTTGCGCTGCGTGGCGATGGTGATGCCGCGATCCTTGGCGAGCCCGCCGCGCATGGCATCCACGGAGTTGCGCGTCAGATTCAGCAGCACCTGCTGCAGCTGTACGGCGTCGGCCCGCACGCTCGGCAATCCCTCGGCCGCTTCCACCCGCACGGGAATGCCCTCGGCATGGGCATCGGCTTCGATGAGGTTCATGACGTCCCGCACCACCCGGTTCACGTCGAGCGACTGGGTGCTGATCTCCTGCTTGCGGATGAACTTGCGCAGGTTCTCGATGACCTGCCCCGCGCGCCGCGCCTGATCGTCGATCTTCGTACAGATCTCGCGCAGCGTGGCCATGTTCGGCTGCGCGTGGTCCATGATGCGCTTCGCCGCCTGCGCATAGGTGGCGATCGCGCTCAACGGCTGATTGATCTCGTGCGCGATGCCGGCCGCCATCTCGCCCATGAGGTTGAAACGCCCCACGTGCGCGAGCCGCGCCTCGAGCGAGCGCGTCTGCTGCTCGGCGGCCCGCTCGCTCGACAGGTCACGCAGGATGCCGACGAAGCGCCGTCCCCCGGCGTCCCGGGCCTCCCCCACCGAGAGCGCGATCGGGAAGATCTCGCCGTTCGCGCGCCGCGCCTGGACCTCGCGCCCGATGCCGATGATGCGCGCCTCGCCCGTGGCCTTGTAGCGCTCGATGTGCGCGTCGTGTTGCGTGCGATCGGGCTCGCCCATCAGAATCGAGATGTTCTGGCCGATCATGTCGGCAGCGGCGTACCCGAACATGCGTTCGGCCGCCTTGTTGAACGTCGTGACACGACCGCGGTCGTCGATCACGACGATCGCATCGACGGCTGCGTCGAGCAGCGCATGGAGTTCGGCAGCAGCCATGAGCCGGTATTGATCGTTCGCGGAGGGGTCGGGCGCCATACGTGATTTCCGTAGCCTGGCAGGGATATGACCGAACGACGGCCGGCGTCCTGTGTAAAGTATAAAGGGCTTTGATTGAACCGGGCGGGAGACGCTGCAGTGACCGAACAACAGAAAATCCTCGTGGTCGTGGACCCCACGGCCTCGTTCCATCCCGCCGTCGAGCGCGCCGCATGGCTCGCGCGCGCCACGCCGTCGGCGCTCGAGCTCTTCATCTGCGACTACTCGTCGCAGCTCGCGGACACTCGCGGCAAGGCGGCCGACGCCATCGCCGAAGCGCGTTCGGCACTGCTGGCACGCCACAGGGCCCGGCTCGAGCAGCTCGCGGGGCCGCTCGCGGCCGAAGGGCTCAAGGTGACGGTCGATGCCCGCTGGGACTACCCGCTGCACGACGGCATCGTGCGCAAGGCCCTCGACTTCGGCGCGACCCTGGTGGTCAAGGACACCCACTTCCACTCGGTGCTGAAGCGCTCGATCTTCTCGAACACCGACTGGAGCCTGATTCGCAACTGCCCGGCCCCGCTGCTGCTCGTGAAACCCCGGCCCCCGGGCCAGAAACCCGTGTTCGTCGCGGCCGTGGACCCCGTGCACGAGCGCGACAAGCCCGCAGAGCTCGATCACAAGATCCTGCGCACGGGCGGCACGCTCGCGAGCGCGCTCAAAGGCGAGCTGCACGTGTTTCACGCGTTCGACATCGCCGCCGCGCTGGCCGTCTCGACCGACTCGATGACGATGCCGATCGCGTTGCCGGTGCGCGAGCTCGCGGACGCGATGCGCGTCGAGCACACGGACGCCGTGAACGCGCTGTGCGCCGCGCACTCGATCCCGGCGAACCGCATTCACGTCCACCAAGGCGGCACGCGCGAGCTGCTCATGGCGCTGACCGATCAGCTGCGCGCCGACCTCGTGATCATGGGCGCGGTGTCGCGCAGCGGGCTCAAGGGCCTGTTCCTGGGCAACACGGCCGAGGACGTGCTCGACCGCCTGCACTGCGACCTGCTGATCGTGAAGCCCGACGGCTTCAAGCCGGCGCTGCCGGCATAGCCGTCGCGCTCAGTGACTGCCGTCGCCGTAGCTCAAGCCCGCGGCGCGGCCCCAGAACACGCGGTAGACGAACACCGTGTACGCGATCGTGAACGGCAGCACGAGCACGACGCCCGCAAACACGAACCGCAGCGATCGCGTGTCCGCCGCGGCCTGCCAGATCGTCAGGCGATCGAGCACCACGTACGGATACAGGCTGTAGGCGAGACCGATCGTGGCCATCAGGCAGAGCAGCGTCGTGCCCGCCATGACGATCCAGGCGTACCCGCCGCGCGCGACGTCGGGGCGCCCGAGCACCCAGTAGACCGCCGCGAACGCGATCAAGGACGTCAGCGGGATCGGCAACAGCCCGATGAAGTTCGGCAGCGCGAACCAGCGCGCCGCGATCGTCGGGCTCACGAGCGGCGTGGCGATCGAGATCGCGAGCAGCGCGAGACCCATGGGCAACATCGCGCGCCGCCCGAAGCGCAGCGCCTTGTCGAACAGCGGTCCGTCGGTCTTCAGCAGCAGCCAGCCCGCGCCGAGCACGACGTACAGCGCCGGCAACGTCGCGGCGATCAGCGCGGCGAAGTAGCGCCCGACGGGCGAAGGCGTGAGCCCCGTCACGTAGCTGCCGAGCATCCACCCCTGCGCCACGGCGGCGAGCAGCGACCCGGCCGCGAACGCCCGGTTCCACATGCGCTTCTGCGTCGCCGCGGCCTTGACGCGAAAGTCGAACGACACGCCCCGCAGGATCAAACCGATCAGCATCAGCGTGACCGGCAGGTACAGCGCAGTCAGCACGAGACCGTGCGCGACCGGGAACGCGATCAGCAGGACGCCGATGCCGAGCACGAGCCAGGTCTCGTTCGCGTCCCAGAACGGGCCGATCGCGGCGATCATCTCGTCCTTCTCGTGGCCGTCGGCGAACGGCAGCAACAGCCCTATACCGAGGTCGTAACCGTCGAGAACGACGTACGCAAACAAGGCGATGCCCATGATCGCCATGAAGATCACCGGCAATGCGTGTGTCATGGGGAGCGCCCCCCGGGCGCCGGCTGCCCGAGCATCCGCAAAGATGCGGCCGGTTTCGTGCCGAGGTGGCGCAGCGTCAGCACGTACGCGACCAGCAGGCACGCATAGAGCAGCGCGTAGGCGGTCAGGGTGAGCGCGATGGTCGCCGGCGGATGCGGGGCCGCGACTTCGGCGGTCCGCAGCAGGCCGTAGACCAGCCACGGCTGCCGACCCATCTCGGTCACGACCCAGCCCGCGAGCGTCGCCACCCAGCCCGAAAACGTCATCCACGAAAGCACGCGCAGCCCGGACCGCGGCAGCGACCGGCCGCCGCGGCCGGCCCACGCCAAGTACCAGGCCACGGCGATCATCGCGAGTCCGAGCCCCACCATGATCCGGAACGCGAAGAACAGCGGCGCGACCGGGGGATGCGCGCCGGGGAACGCATCGAGCCCCTGCACGGCGCCGTCGGGATCGTGGGTCAGCACGAGGCTCGCGGCCCGCGGAATCTCGAGCGCGAACCGCGTGCGGCCCTGCCCCTCGTCGGGCCACCCGAGCACCGTGAACGGCGCGCCGGGACCGGACTGCCACAGGGCCTCGATCGCCGCGATCTTGGCCGGCTGGTGCGCCAGCGTGTTCAGCCCGTGCAGGTCGCCGATCACGAGCTGCAGCGGCGCGAGCACCGCGGCGAGCCGCACGCCCGTGCGCAGGACGAGCGCGGTCGCGGGGCCGTCGACCCCCCGCACCACGCGGCTCGCGCTGACGCCCGCGATCAGGAACGAGCTCGTGAGCAGCGACGCCACCAGCATGTGCGCGAGCCGGTACGGAAACGACGGGTTGAAGATCACGGCGAGCCAGTCGGCCGCGAAGAACCTGCCGTCCGCGATCTCGTAGCCCTGCGGCGTCTGCATCCACGAGTTCAGGCTCAGGATCCAGAACGCCGACAACGTCGTGCCGAGCGCCACGAGCGCCGCGGACGTCAGGTGCACGCGGTTCGATACCCGCTCCTTGCCGAACAGCATGATCGCGAGGAACGTCGCCTCGATGAAGAAGGCGGTCAGCACCTCGTAACCCAGCAGCGGTCCCGTGATGTTGCCCGCACGCTCGATGAATCCCGGCCAGTTCGTGCCGAACTGGAAGCTCATCGTGACGCCCGACACGACGCCCACGGCGAACGTCAGCGCGAAGATCCTGACCCAGAAGTAGTAGGCATACTCCCACGCGACGTTACCCGTCCGCGTGAAGCGGATGCGGAAATACAGCAGCAGCCAGGCGAGGCCGATCGTGATGGCCGGAAACAGGATGTGGAAGCCGATGTTCAGCGCGAACTGGAGGCGCGCGAGCGTGACGGCGTCGAACGATGTCATCCCGGCCTCCGCCTCGGCTACACTTGGCCGCTCACCGACACCGGCCGATTCCGTGCGCCAGAGCCAGAGCAACGAGCACACCAGCATCAAGCTCCGGCTGCTCGGGCATTTTCCGGTATTCCGCGCGTTGGACCCGGTCCGGCTCGCGCGCCTGCTCGAGCAGGCCGAGCTTCGCTGCGTACCTGCCGGGACCATTCTGTTCGACGCGCGCCAGCCGTGTCGAGGCTTTCCACTGCTGCTCGAAGGGTCGGTGCGCGTGACCCAGACGAACGCCTCCGGCCGCGAGATCCTGCTGTACCGGCTCGAGCCGGGTCAGGGGTGCATTCTGTCCGGCGGCTGCCTGCTCGGGCATTCGAGCTATCTGGCCCGGGCCGTCGCGGAGCAGGACGTGACGCTGCTCAGCCTGCCGCCGGCCCTGTTCCACGAGCTGCTGCTCGACCACGAGCCGTTCCGGCGGTTCGTGTTCGACATGTACAACACGCGGCTCGCCGAGGTCATCGAGCTCGTCGACGAGGTCGCGTTCCGGCGCCTCGACGCGCGCCTCGCGGAGCTGCTCGCGAGCCGCGCGCCGTCGTTCGAGGCCACGCACCAGGGCCTCGCCGACGAGCTCGGCAGCGTACGCGAGAGCGTGAGCCGCCTCCTGCGCAGCTTCGAGAACCGCGGGTGGGTCAGGCTCGAGCGGGAGCGGATCCACGTGCTCGACCCCGCCGCGCTGATCGGACTCGCAGCCACCCGCGCCTGACGCACCGGCCTCTGTAACCGCGGTCACAGACCACCGCGCGCGACCCATCGAATACTGCCGTCACCCTGTAAGGAGGGAGTGACGATGAGCAGCTACGCATTCGGCAAGGCAGTGCCCATGGGCTTCGAGCAGGCGGTCGAGGCGGTCGTCCTCGCGCTCGGCAAGGAGGGCTTCGGCGTGCTGACCGAGATCGACGTCGCCGCGACGCTCAGGAAGAAGCTCGGCCTCGAGGTGCCGCCATACAAGATCCTCGGCGCCTGCAACCCGCAGTTCGCGAGCCGGGCCATCGAGCTCGAGCCGCAGATCGGTGCCCTGCTGCCCTGCAACGTGGTCGTGCGGCAGGAGCGCGATGGCGCGACGCGCGTGGAGGTCATGGATCCGATCGCGGTGCTCGACCTCGTGAAGCGGCCCGAGATCGGCGGAATCGCGAGCGAAGTGAAGGCCCGCCTGACGCGGATGCTCGAGTCCCTTTGAGCGGGGGCCCGGCGCGGGTCAGCGCGTGATTGCGGCAAGTACGAATGCCGCACGCGGCGATTACGGATGGGGCCGCTCGCCGGGACCGTGTTGAATGACTTTCTTCGTGGCTCACAGGAGAACGCCAGATGGCGCAGATCATAGTCCTCGGTGCCGGCACGGGCGGGGTCCCGGCCGCGTATGAGCTTCAGGACGCGCTGGGTCGCGATCACAAGATCACGCTGATCAACGCGTCGGGCAGGTTCCAGTTCGTCCCCTCGAATCCGTGGATCGCGGTCGGCTGGCGCAAGCCGGCGGAGACCAGTCTCGAGCTCGCCCCCTATCTCGCCAAGCGCGGCATCGAGTTCGTGACTCAGGCGGTCACGAAGATCGCGGCCGCCGAGAAGTACGTCGAGCTCGCCGACGGCACGCGGCGCACCTACGACTTCCTCGTGATCGCCACGGGCCCGAAGCTCGCGTTCGAGGAGATTCCCGGCTTCGGCCGCGATCTCGGCTACACGGAATCGATCTGCACGCTCGAGCACGCGGAGACGGCCTATCGCCGCTACCAGGAGTTTCTCGAGAATCCAGGCCACATCGTGGTCGGCGCCGTGCAGGGCGCGAGCTGCTTCGGACCGGCGTACGAGTTCGCGATGATCCTCGACGCGGATCTGCGCCGGCGCAAGTTGCGCCACAAGGTGCCGATGACGTTCGTGACCAGCGAGCCGTACATCGGCCACATGGGTCTCGCCGGCGTCGGCGACTCGAAGGGGCTCATGGAGTCGGAATTCCGGCAGCGGCACATCCAGTGGATCACGAACGCCGCGGTCAACAAGCTCGAGGCGGGCAAGGTGCACGTGACCGAGCACGACGCGCAGGGGCAACCCGTCCGGACCCAGGTGCTCGACGCGAAGCTCACGATGCTGCTGCCGGCGTTCAAGGGCGTCGACGCCGTGGCCGCCGTCGAAGGGCTCTGCAATCCGCGCGGCTTCGTGCTGGTCGATGACAAGCAGCGCAATCCGAAGTACCCCGGCATCTACGCGGCCGGCGTCTGCATCGCGATTCCGCCGATCGAGAAGACGCCCGTCCCGACGGGCGCGCCGAAGACCGGCTACATGATCGAGTCGATGGTCAGCGCGATCGTCGCCAACATCTCCGCCGAGCTGCGCGGCGAGACGCCGCAGGCGCGGGCCACGATGAACGCGATCTGCCTGGCCGACGCGGGCGACGAAGGCATCGCGTTCGTCGCTTTGCCGGAGTTGCCGCCGCGCAATCTGACCTGGGCCAAGAAGGGCAAATGGGTGCACCTCGCGAAGGTGGCGTTCGAGAAGTACTTCCTGCACAAGGTGAAGTCCGGCAACACGGATCCCGTTTACGAGCGCTACGTGCTGAAGGCGCTCGGCATCGAAAGGTTGCAGAGCTGAATGCGCCCCGCCATGCGAACGATTCTGCACGGCCTGGCCGGGGCCGTGACGGCGGCCTTGGCCGCCGGTGCGTCCGCCGAGACGCTCGACGAGGCATGGCGCAGCGCGCTCGGCACCGACATGAAGGTGGCCGCGGCGACCGCGCAGGCGGAGGCCGCGGCGGCCGAGCTCGCGGCGGCGCGCGCGGCCCGCTACCCGAACCTCACGGCGTCGAGCACGACGATGCGCTTCAGCGAAACGCCGGCGTTCGACTTCAGCGGCGCCGGTCTGCCGGTGGTGCTGCCGCTGTTCTCGGGCAACACGATGACCATGGCCGAGGCCCGCGTGACGCTGCCCGTGTTCACGGGCGGCGCGCTGGCCGCGAACGTGCTCTCGGCGACGGCGAACCGCGACAGCCGTGAGAGCGCGGCCACGGCCACCGTCGCCGCCGTGAAGCTCGGCGTCGCGGAGGCCTACGTCGGCGTGCTGCGGGCGCAGAGCGCGCTCGACGTGGCGCGCTCGGCGGCCGCCAGCCTGCGCGCGCACGCGGCCGACGTGGAGGACATGCGCCGCTCCGGCGCGGTGCCCACGAACGACTACCTGGCCGCCGCGGTTTCCCTGGCCGACGCCGAGCAGCGCGAGCTCTCGGCCGATCGCGGCCTCGCGATCGCGCGGGCCGCCTACAACCGCGCGCTCGGCCGGCCGCTCGACGCGGCGGTCTCGCTCGACGCCCTGCCCCCTTCGTTCACGGCACTGCCCGCCACGGCCACCCTGGCCGAGCTGACCGGCAGCGCCCGCGCGAACCGCGCGGAGCTGGCCTCGCTCGATGCGGCCGCGAGCGCGTGGACCGCCAGGGCCGCCGCGACGCAATCCGGTCGCCGCCCCCAGCTCAGCGTCAGCGGCGGCTACACGCATCTCGACAACGACGTGCTGAATCGGCGCGACTACTGGTCCCTCGCGCTCGGCGTCCGCTGGAGCCCGTTCGACGCCGGACGCACGCGGGCATCGACCTCCGCGCTGCGCCACGAAGCGGACGCCGCGACCGCGGAACGCAACGACCGTGCGCTCGCGATCGAGCTCGAGGTCACGACCGCGTGGCAGCTGCGCGACGCGGCGCGTGCCCGGATCGGCGTCGCCACGAGCGCCGTGCAGCAGGCCGAAGAGAACCTGCGCGTCGTGCGCGACCGCTATCGCAACGGCGAAGGCACGAACACCGAAGCCTTGAACGCGGAGGCACTGCGCACGCAGAGCCTCGGCAATCTCGATTCCGCGCGCTACGACGCGGTGCTCGCCGAGATTAGGCTCGCATACGCCGCGGGCCGCCTGTGAGGGACAGCATGGACACATTCGCACACCACTCGCCCCGGCCGTGGCGCATGGCCGCCGTGCTGCTCGCCGCGGGCCCGTTGGCCGCCGCGTGGGGCGCCGAAGTGCCGCTCGCCACCGTCACCGTGGCGTACGAGACCGCACCGCGGGAGCGCGTGTGGGACGGCACCATCGAGGCCGTGAACCGCGCGACCGTGTCGGCCCAGACGTCGGGCCGCGTGGCGGAGATCTACTACGACGTGGACAACTTCGTGCCGGCCGGCGCGCCGATCATGAAGTTCACGGACGTCGAGCAGCGCGCGGCCTTGAACAGCGCGCGCGCGGCGCTGCAGGAGGCGGAGGCGCGTGCGGCGGAGTCCGACGCCGAGTTCAAGCGCGTGTCGTCGATGTTCGACAACGGCACGGTGTCGAAGGCCCGCTTCGAGCAGGCCAGGGCCAACGACACCGCCGCCAAGGCGCGGCTCGAGTCGGCGCGCGCGGCCGTCAAGCGCGCCGAGGAACAGGTCGAGTACACGATCGTGCGGGCCCCCTATGCCGGCATCGTGTCGCAGCGCCACGTCGAGGTCGGCGAGGTGGTGCGGCCCGGCGCGCCGCGCATGAGCGGCCTGTCGCTCGAGCACCTGCGCGCGGTCGTGGACGTGCCGCAGAGCATGCTCGAGCCGATCCGCAAGCTCGGCAAGGCCAACGTCTACGTCGAGGATCGCGCGATCCCCGCGGAGTCGATGCCCGCGTGCGTCCGGCGTCGAACGGGCTCCAGCGGACGCCGAGCGCGAGGGACCAGTAGTCGCGCCGATTCAGCA
>DASZSB010000081.1:0-32680 GCA_035548835.1 Gammaproteobacteria bacterium
TTGGCCCCGCGGCCGCCGGTCCGGATGTCCTGCTGCGAGACCAGGAACGCGCCCACGCCGCCCACGCGCGCGAGCTGCGGCCGCAGCCGCCCGATGACCTGGTCCGCCGTCAGATGCCGCTCGGCGATCGGCTTCAGCGCGATGATCATCTGCGCGAACGCGCCGCCGCCGCCCCCGCCCGGACCGCCACCGCCCCCGCCCACGAAGCCGACGACGGTCGAAACGGCCGGGTCGTGCTGCACGATGGCCATGACGTCCGTGAGCTTGCCCTTCATGAGCTGGAACGAGGACGACGCGTCGCCGCGGATGCCGCCGAAGAGCTGCCCCGTGTCCTGCTGCGGAAAGAAGCCCTTCGGGATCACGACGTAGAGGTACACGTTCAACGCCACGGTCGCGGCCAGGCTCAGCATCATCACGCGCGGGTGCCGGAGCGCCCAGCCGAGCGTGTCGGCGTATGCGTCCTTCATGGCGTTGAAGCCATGCTCGAACCAGCGGCCGAAACGCGACGCGCCCGTGTCGCCGTCACGCCCCAGCAGCCGCGCGCACATCATCGGCGTGGTGGTCAGGGAGATCACGAGCGAGATCAGGATGGCGACCGACAACGTCACGGTGAATTCGCGGAACAGCCGCCCGACCATGCCGCCGAGCAGCTGCAGCGGCAGGAACACGGCCACGAGCGACAGGCTCATCGAGAGCACCGTGAAGCCCACCTCGCGCGCGCCGCGCAGCGCGGCCTCCATGCGGCCCATGCCGGCCTCGAGGTGGCGCATCGTGTTCTCCATGACCACGATGGCGTCGTCCACGACGAACCCGGTCGCGATCGTCAGGCTCATCAGCGACAGGTTGTCGAGGCTGTAGCCGAGGAGGTACATGGCGCCGAACGTGCCGATCAGCGACACGGGCACGGCCACGGCCGGGATCAGCGTGGCGCGCGGGCTGCGCAGGAACAGGTAGACGATCAGGATCACGAGCGCCACGGCGATCAGCAGCGTGCGCTCCACCTGCTTCAGCGAGCCGCGGATCGTGACGGAGCGGTCGTTCGTGACGACTAGGTCGATGCGCGGGTCGATCTCGCTGCGCAGCTGCGGCAGCAGCGCCTTCACGCCGTCCACCACTTCCATGATGTTCGCGCCTGGCTGCTGGAAGATCTGCACGCCCACGGCCGGCTGGCCGTTGAAGAGGCCGAACGTGCGCATGTTCTCCGTGGCGCCATCCTGCATGTCGGACACGCTGGCCACGTCGGAGAGCCGCACGGTGGCGCCGTTGCGGTTGGCGATCACGAGCCGCCGGTACTGATCCGCGGTGCGCGCGTTGTCGTTCGTATAGATCTGGTAGTGCAGCGCGCCGGTCTCGATGGCGCCCTTCGGCGCGTTCGCGTTCGCGTTCGAGATGGCCGCGCGGATGTCCTGCAGCCCGATGCCGTACTTGAACAGCGCGCGCGGATTCAGCTCGATGCGCACGGCCGGCAGCGCGCTGCCGTTGACCTCCACCGCGCCCACGCCGCGCAGCTGCGACAGCTTTTGCGACACCACGGCGTCCGCCGCGTCGTAGATCTGGCCCTGTGTCAGCACGGGCGACGTCAACGCCAGCGACAGGATCGGCTGGCTCGCCGTGTTGCGCTTGCGGTAAGTCGGGTTGCGTACCATGGCCGACGGCAGGTCCGCGTGCGCGGCGACGATCGCGGCTTGCACGTCGCGCGCCGCGCCGTCGATGTCGCGGTTCAGATCGAACGTGAGCTGCACGTTCGTCGTGCCCACGCCGCTGCTCGACGTCATGTCCGTGACGTCGGCGATGGCGCCGAGATGCCGCTCGAGCGGCGTGGCCACGCTGCTCGCCATGATCTCGGGGCTTGCGCCCGGCAGCTGCGCGGAGACCGAGATGGCCGGGGAATCCACGTTCGGCAGCGGCGCCACGGGCAGCACGGTGAACGCCACGATGCCGGCCAGCGCCGCGCCGATGGTCAGCAGCGTGGTCGCGACCGGGCGGTGGATGAAGGGCGCCGAGACGTTCATGGCGACACCGGCGTGGCGGGCGCGGCGGCGAGCGCCGGCTCACGGCTCGCGCGCCGCTTCGCCAGGCGGTCGAAGTACAGGTAGATCACGGGTGTCGTGAACAGGGTCAGCACCTGGCTCACGGCGAGCCCGCCGATGATGCTGATGCCGAGCGGCTGGCGCAGCTCCGAGCCCGTGCCCGAGCCCAGCATCAGCGGCACGGCGCCGAACATCGCGGCCACGGTGGTCATCAGGATCGGCCGGAAGCGCAGACTGCATGCCTGCTCGATGGCCTCGCGCGCAGAAAGCCCCTGGTTGCGCTCCGCGTCGATCGCGAAGTCGATCATCAGGATCGCGTTCTTCTTCACGATGCCGATCAGCAGCACGATGCCGATCAACGACACGATCGTGAGCTCCCCGCCCGTCAGGATCAGCGCCAGCAGCGCGCCGATGCCGGCCGAGGGCAGAGTCGACAGGATCGTGACGGGGTGGATGAAGCTCTCGTACAGCACGCCGAGCACGATGTACATCACGGCGATGGCAGCGAGCAGCAGCAGCAGCTCGTTCACGAGGTTGTTCTGGAACGCGAGCGCCGCGCCCTCGAAGTGCGTCTGGATGCCCGACGGCAGCTGCAGCGCGGCCTCGGCCGCCTCGATCGCGGCCACGGCGCCGCCGAGCGACGCCCCGGGCGCCAGGTTGAAAGAGACGGTCGACGCCGGGAACTGGTCGCGGTGGTTGATCAGGAGCGGCCGCGTCTCCTCGCGCACGCGCGCGATGGCCGACAACGGCACCTGCCCGCCGCCGACCGACGGCAGATAG
Source organism: Gammaproteobacteria bacterium (assembly GCA_035548835.1). Classification (GTDB taxonomy): domain Bacteria; phylum Pseudomonadota; class Gammaproteobacteria; order Steroidobacterales; family Rariloculaceae; genus FEN-1219. The sequence goes on from DASZSB010000081.1 coordinate 2,811, forward strand.
ATCGACGAGAGCGCGTCCAGGCCGCCGTCCGTGCGCGTGCCGGACTCGAGGATCACGCGATACTGGTTCGACTGCGTGAAGATCGTCGACACGATGCGCTGCCCGAATGCGTCGTACAGCGCGTTGTCCACCGTGCCCACGCTGACGCCGAAGCGCGCCGCGCTGTCGCGATCGATCTCGACATAGGCGGCGAGACCATCGTCCTGCTGATTGCTGGCGACATCCGCGAGCTCGGGCAGTTGCGACAGCGCCGCCACCACGCGCGGCGTCCAGCGCGAGAGCAGCGCGCCGTCGGCCGACTGCAGCGTGAACTGGTACTGCGTGCGGCTCACGGTGGTGTCGAGTGTCAGGTCCTGCAGCGGCTGCGTGTACAGCGTGATGCCCGGCACGCCGGCCGCCTCGGCCTGGATGCGCCGCGCGATCCCGGCGGCCGTCTCCGTGCGCTGGTCCTTGGGCTTCAGGTTGATCAGGAACCGGCCGCTGTTCAGCGTGACGTTGTTGCCGTCGATGCCGATGAACGACGACAGGCTCGCGACGTCGGGGTCGCGCAGGATCGCCTGCGCCAGCGCCTGCTGCCGCTCCGCCATCGCGGCGTACGAGATCGACTCCGTGGCCTCGGACACGCCCTGGATCAGGCCGGTGTCCTGCGCGGGAAAGAAGCCCTTCGGGATCACGACGTACAGCAGGCCGGTGAGCACCAGGGTGCCGATCGCGACGGCCAGCGTCAGCGGCTGATGATCGAGCACCCAGCGCAGTCGCGCCTCGTACCATGCCAGCATGTAGCGGTACCAGGCCGGCTGGTGCTCCGCGGCCTCGGAATGGCCGGCGCCGGGCTTCAGGAGCTTCGCGCACAGCATAGGCACCAGCGTCAGCGAGACGACGGCCGAGATCAGGATGGTCACGGCCAGCGTGACCGCGAACTCGCGGAACAGGCGCCCCACGACCTCGCGCATGAACAGCAGCGGAATCAGCACGGCCACGAGCGACACGGTCAGCGAGATGATCGTGAAGCCGATCTGCCCCGCGCCTTTCAGTGCCGCCTGCAGCGGCTTCTCGCCCTGCTCGAGGTAGCGGCTGATGTTCTCGATCATGACGATGGCGTCGTCCACGACGAAGCCCGTGGCAATGGTCAACGCCATCAGCGTGAGGTTGTTCAGGCTGAAGCCGGCGAGGTACATGAACGCGAACGTGCCGACGAGCGACAGCGGCACCGACAGGCTCGGGATGATCGTGGCCGGCAGGTTGCGCAGGAACAGGAAGATCACGAGCACCACGAGCGCCACGGCGAGCAGCATCTCGAACTGCACGTCGGCGACCGAGGCGCGGATCGTCGTGGTGCGGTCCGTGAGCACCTCCACGTCCACGCCCGCCGGCAGCGCGGCCTGCAGCGACGGCAGCAGCGCCTTGATGCTGTCGACGACCTCGATCACGTTCGCACCGGGCTGGCGCTGCACGTTGATCAGCAGCGCCGGGGAGCGGTTCATCCAGGCCGCGAGCTTGGTGTTCTCGGCGCTGTCGACGAGCTCGGCCACGTCGCCGAGGCGCACGGGCGCGCCGTTTCTGTACGCCACGACGATGTTGCGGTACTCGGCCGCGCTCTTCAGCTGGTCGTTGGCGTTGATCGTGTACGCACGCGTCGGCCCGTCGAACGTGCCCTTCGGCGCGTTCTGGTTCGCGACGCTGATCGTCGTGCGCAGATCGTCGAGGTTGAGGCCCAGCGCGGCCAGCGCCTGCGTGTTCGCGCGCACGCGCACCGCGGGCCGCTGCCCGCCGCCGATGCTGACCACGCCCACGCCCGAGAGCTGCGAGATCTTCTGCGCGACGCGCGTGTCCGCCATGTCCTCGACGACGGTCAACGGCAGCACGTTCGAAGTGACGCCGAGAGTGAGCACCGGCGCGTCGGCCGGATTGACTTTCGCGTAGATCGGCGGCGCCGGCAGGTCCTGCGGGATCTGCGCCTGCGCGGCGCTGATGGCCGCCTGCACTTCCTGCTCCGCGATGTCGAGCGGCAATGACAGCGTGAACTGCAGCGTGATGACCGAGGCGCCGGCGGAGCTCGTCGAGGACATGTGCTCGAGGCCCGCCATCTGGCCGAACTGCTTCTCGAGCGGCGCGGTGATGGCCGAGGTGATGACCTCGGGGCTCGCGCCCGGATAGAACGTCTGCACCTGGATCGTGGGGTAGGCCACGTCCGGCAGCGCCGACAGCGGCAGCAGCCGGTACGCCACGCCGCCGAGCAGCAGCACGGCCACCATCAGCAGGGTCGTCGCCACGGGCCGCAGGATGAAGATGCGCGACGGGTTCATACGCCGCTCCTAGCCCGTCTCGCCGCCGCCCGGGACCGGTGGCCGACGCCGGCCGCCACCGCCACTGCCCGGCGGACCGTTGAAGCCGCCGGACGGTCCCCTGAAGCCCCCCGGCGGTCCCGTGAACCCTCCGGGCGCACCGTTGCCGCCGCCATTGCGGCGGTTGCCCCGCCGCGTGCCATCGCCGCCGTTGCCGGCCGGGCCGCGTTGCCCGCCGAGACCGGTCGCGCCGGGCTGCGGTGGCGCGCCCGGCAGCTGCACACGCGCGCCGTCGCGCAGGCGATCGCCGCCCTCCGTGACCACGACGTCGCCGGCGGCGAGCCCGTTCGTCACGGCCACGCGCTCGCCGTCCGCGACACCCACCGTCACGGCGCGCACGCTGACCGTGCTGTCGGCCGCGTCGACGAGATACACGAACGACGTCGGCTTGCCGTCGACGGTGCCCTTCTGGATGGCGGCCGCGGGCACGATGACCTGATCGTGCAGCGTGTCGAGCAGCAGGCGGATGTTCACGAACTGGTTCGGAAAGAGCTGCTCGTCCTTGTTGTCGAACAGCGCGCGCAGCTTCAGCGTGCCGGTGGTCGTATCGAGCTGATTGTCGACCGTCTGCAGCGCGCCGGTCGCGAGCAGCGTCGTGTTGCTGCGGTCGTAGGCTTCCACGCGCAGCGTGGCACCGCTCTGCACGCGACGCATCAAGGCAGGTACGTTGTCCTCGGGGATCGGAAAGATCGCGCTGATCGGTTGCAGCTGCGTGATGACCACGATGCCGTTCGGGTCGCCCGGCGTGACGTAGTTGCCGACGTCCACCTGCCGCAGGCCCGCACGGCCGGCGACGGGCGCCACGATGTGCGCGTACTGCAGATTCAAGCGGGCAGCAGCCACCTGCGCCTTGTCGGCCGCGACCGTGCCGATCAGCTGCGCCGCCAGCGCTTTCTGCGTGGCCAGCTGCTGCTCGGAGACCAGGTGCTGCTTCACGAGATCCATGTAGCGCTGCAGGTCGCGATCGACGTTGGCCTTCTGCGCCTCGTCGCGCTCGAGCGCGCCTTCGGCCTGTGCGAGCGCGTTCTCGTAGGGACGCGGATCGATCTGGGCCAGGAACTGCCCCTTCTCCACCATCTGGCCCTCCATGAATCCGAGCTGCTGCAGCTGCCCGCTGATCTGCGTCTTCACGGTGACCGTGGCGAGCGGCGTGATCGTGCCGAGTGCCGACAGGTCGATCGGGACCTCGCCGGAGACGGCCGTCGCCACGTTCACGGCCATCGGCGCGCCCAGGGCGAAACGCCCGCCGCGTTGCCCGCGATCCGGCGCCGGCTGCCGTGCGATCCAGACGAAGGCCGCGAGCCCGGCCACGAGCAGCGCGCCGAACAGAATCACGAACCGACGCGTCTTGTTGCTGCCTGCCACTTATGCGCTCCACGCCGACCCTGTCGGCACCGCCACGGCTCCATGCTTGGCTGGGCCCGTTTGAGCATCGTGTCAGGCCGGTGCCCGCCCTGTTTCAACTGAAACGAAGCGCCGGCGGACTGACACGCAGCGGCCGGTGCCGTGAGTCAAGATTCCTTCACGACCGGCGGCGCGGGCTCACCCGCGCGAGCAGCACGTGGTGCCGCCCCGGGGCCCGACAGGACGGCGTATGATGTGGCCCACCGAGATGAAGCAGCGCTCCCCGTCAGCGGATGCACCCGCGAAGGCGGCCGTGGATTCCGCGGCGCGCGTGCTGCCGCACGTCCTGGCGCTCGACGACGACCCCGACCTGCGCGACCTGCTCCGCGAGTTCCTGCCGCGGCACGATCTGCGCGCCACGACCGTCGCCACGGGCGCCGAGATGCTGCGCGTGCTCGAGCAGGAGCCCGTCGACATCCTGCTGATCGACCTGCGCCTGCCGAACGAGGACGGGCTCGCACTCGCACGCAAGGTGCGCGAGAAGTCCTCGATCCCGATCATCATCCTGACCGGCAAGACGGACGAGGCCGACCGCGTCATGGGACTCGAGCTCGCCGCCGACGACTACGTCACGAAGCCGTTCAGCCCGCGCGAGCTTGTCGCACGCGTGCGCGCGCTGCTGCGCCGCACGCAGCACGACCCGCGGTCGGCCGAGGCCGCGCCGCGCGCGTACCGGTTCGCGGGCTGGGAGCTGAACCTGCGCCTGCGGCGGCTCACGAGCCCCACGGGAGAGCCCGTGGAGCTCACGAACAGCGAGTTCAACCTGCTCTGCGCGTTCCTCGCGACTCCGCAGCGCGTGCAGACACGCGATCAGCTGCTCGAGCGCTCCCGTCTGCACAGCCTCGAGGTGTACGACCGCGCGATCGACGTCACGATCCTGCGGCTGCGCCGCAAGATCGAAGCCGACTACACCGATCCGAAGCTGATCGTGACCGAGCGCGGCGCCGGCTACGTCTTCACGCAACCGGTCAGCGTGCTGCGCTAGCCCCCGATGCCCGCGGAGCAAACCGATTCGGGCCCGGTTGCGAGCGCCGGCTCGCTGATCCGCCGCCATCTGCTCCTGCTCGGCGCCGGTTTGATCGCGCTGATCATGGCGGCAGACGTGCACGAGGCCTGGCAGGACTATCGCGCGAGCCTCGAGCGCAGCCGCCAGGCGGCCGAGCTGCTGAGCCACGCGTTCGGCGACCAGACCGCGCGCATGATCCAGGAGCTCGACTTCGCGCTGGCCGACTACGCGGAGTGGGCGCAACCGCGCACGGTCGAGGCCGCCGGGCGCGAGCCGCTGACGCGCCAGTTGCTGACGCACGTCGCGCGTCTGCCCTACGTGTATTCGGCAGCAGTCATCGACGCCGCGGGCCGCCGTATCGCGACCACGGACGACAGCTCGCCCGACGTCGAGACGCCGGCCACGTTCCCGTCGTTCGAGATCCTGCAGAACGCCGAGACGAATACCATGCACATCGGCCGGCCGTTCACGAGCCGGCGCGACGGCTACCGGACGTTCGCGCTGAGCCGCCGGCTCACGGACGCGGACGGGCAGTTCGCGGGCATCGTGCTGGCACGTGTGTCGTTCGACTATCTGGCGCGCTTCTACGAGGCGATCAACGTGAGTCCCGGCGCGGAGATCCGGCTGGCCCGCTCGGACGGCGTGGTGCTGGCGCTATACCCCAGTGGACGCGAGGATTTCCTCGCCGACCGCGACGCGAGCTACGTGACGGCCAAATCACCGGTCGGCACGTACCCGCTCGAGATCGAGGTCGGCCAGAGCTATCACGACGCGCTCGCTGGCTGGCGGCAGCAGGAGCTCTTCAGCGCCGCGCGCACCGGCACGCTCGCGCTGCTGGCGGCGACGCTGCTCGGCGCGATCATGGTGACCCTGCGCCGCCGCGAGCAGGCCGAGCTCGCGCGGCGCGAATCCGAAGCGCAGCTGCAGGACGCCCGCCGCGCCGAGGCCGTGAGCCTGCTGGCCGCGTCCGTGGCCCACGACTTCAACAACGTGCTCGGCGCGATCGTGGGGTACGCCGAGCTCGCGCGCGAAGCCGGCACCGAGAGCGAGCAGCGCTCGAGCATCGACCGTCTGCTCGGCGCCGCCGAGCGCGCCCGCCAGCTCGTGCGCCGCGTGCTGACGCTCGATCCGCACCGCAGCGTGCGCGACCGCACCGTGATCGTGGCGCCGATCGTGCGCGAGGTCGTGGACCAGCTGCAAACCCATTCCGCGCGCGCGCTCGGCTTCGACGTGCGCGTCGACGACGAGTCGCTCGCGGTGTCCGGTGACTCGACGGAGATCTACCAGGTCCTGCTGAATCTGTGCACGAACGCGCTGCAGGCCACGCCTGCGAACGGCCGCGTGACGATCCACTTGCGCGGCGTGACGCGCGATGCGCCCCAGGAACTGACGGTGGGCCGCGTCGCCGCCGGAGACTACGTGGCCGTGACGATCACCGACGAGGGCCCGGGCATCGACGGCGACCGCGCGCAGCGCATGTTCGACCCGTTGCAGACCACCAAGCACCCGGGCCAGGGCATCGGCATCGGCCTGACGGTCGTGCGCACGATCGTCGAGCGCATGCGCGGCGCGATCGAGGTCGGCGCAGCACCCACGCGCGGCGCGTCCTTCACCGTGTACTGGCCGCGCCACGCCGCGGGCGCCGCGGAGCTGCAGGCACCCGCAGCCGAGAACGCCGTACGGACGGGCTCGGGACAGGTCGTCATGATCGTCGACGACGAGCCGCAGCTCGCGTCGCTGCTCGAGGACATGGCTGCATCACTCGGCTACGAGCCGCTGGGCCTGACCGATCCCGCACGCGCGCTCGACCTGCTGCGGCGCACGCCGGATCGCATCGACGTGCTGATCACCGACGAGCGGATGCCGGGCATGCGCGGCATGGACCTCGCGCGCAGCGTACGCGAGCTGCGCCCCGACCTGCCGATCGTGCTCGTGACGGGTTACCGCAGCGCCGAGCTCGACGGCGAGGCCGGCCGCTGCGGAATCGCACGCATCCTCGACAAGCCCGTGCACCGCAGCGAGCTCGAGCGCGCGCTCGGCGAGCTCGTGCCCTAGCGCGGCCGGCGTCAGCGCTTCTCCGTGGCCGCCTCGATCTGGCGCGCGAAGAAGCGCTTCAGCGGCGGTGCCATGTTGGCCGGAATGTCTTCGCCCCATGCGCCGCCGTCGATCTTCGCACCGGTCGGCTTCGCGTCCGCATCGACGGCGAAGAACACGGGGATGGCCGGGTGATCGAAGCCGGCCTGTTTCAGCGGCGCCTTCCAGGCGTCGGCGTCCACCCGGATGATGTAGGTGCCGGCGAACGCGTCCTGCATCAGCGGATCGCCGAGCGACGCGCGCAGCTTCTTGCACGGCCCGCACCATTCGGCCGTGATCTGCACGAACGGCACCCTGTGTTGCTCAGCCGCGCTCGCCACCTCGCGCCGCAGTTGCGTCACGAGCTCGCCCTGCCCCGGCTCGAGGACCACGACCTTCACGGGCTCGGCGCTCTGCGCGGCGGTGGCCAGCACGACCGCCGCGAGCGCGGCCGCGATGCCTGCTCCGAAGGAACGACCCTGACGCATGCTGCCTCCGCGAATCGCGCACTGCCGCCGGCCCACTAGAGCACCGCGCACGGCGCGCGTCAAATCAGACCAGACTCCGATACAGCGCAAGCGTTTTCGCAATCGTGTCTTCGATGCGGAAGTCCGTGCGGATGCGCTCGCGCGCCGCGGCGCCCATGCGCCTGCGCAGCTCCTGATCGTCGTGCAGCCGCCGCAGCGCAGCCGCGAGCGCCGGCACGTCACGCACGGGCACGACGATGCCGCTGACGCCGTTCACGACGACCTCCGGGCTGCCGCCGCAATCCGTGACGACGGGGGCGACGCCGTAGGCCATGGCCTCGATCAGCGACCGCGCGAGACCCTCGCGCTTCGTCGACGGCAGCACGAACACGTCGCAGGCCGCGGTAAGCGACGGCGCGTCCTTGCGGTAGCCGAGCACGTGGATGTTGGCCGCGACGGGGCTCGCGGCGATGCGCTTCGCGAGCGCCGGCGCGTCCATGCCGGCACCGATCAGCAGCAGGTGCGTGCGCCATTCCGCCGGCAGGAGCGCCGCCGCGTCGACGAGCAGCTCGATGCCCTTGCGCGGGCGATAGTTCGCGACGCAGCCGATCACGAAGCTGCCCGCCGGCACACCCACGGAGGCGAGATCCGCGGGCGCCGCACGATACCAGTCGAGGCTGTGGCCTTTGTGGATCGTCACGAGACGCTCGGGCGGCAGGCGCAGGAATGCCGGCCGCATAGCCAGGAAATAGTCGCGCACGGCATCCGCCACGCACACGATGCGGTCGATGCGCGGATTCAGGAACCGCTGCCACGAAATCGGATTGAAGAAGCTCACGTTGCCGACGATGCCGCGGTACGCGACGATCTTCACGGGCAGCCCGCGGCTCGCGACGAGGCCGTTCTGCACGGCCTTGTTGCTGAAGAGGTGCAGGATGTCGTATCGGCCGCGCACGAGCTCCGCGCGCAGCTCCGCGATCCCCGCGCGATCGACGCGGCGGCGCAGCGGCAGATCGAGCACGCGCACGCCGGCCTCGGTCAGCACCGCGCGCCTGTCGGACTCGGCCGGGCACATGACCGTGACGTCGACACCGGCTTGCGCGAGGCCGATGAACGTGGCCGTCGTGGGCCGGTCCGCATCCTCCGTGATGCAGAGCACCTTGATGGGGCCCGTCATGCGAGCGGCCCCAGCACCGACTCGTAGAGCTCCACGTACTTGCGGCACATCGCGTCCGCCGTGAAGTCCTTCGCGATCTCGCGGCCGCGCGCGCCCATCGCGCGCCGGCGCTCGGGAGATCCCGCGAGTTCGAGAATCGCGTCGCGCAGCCGGTCGGGCCGCGCCGGCGGGATCAGCAGGCCGTTCTCGCCGTGATGCACGATGTCCGGCAAACCGCCGACCGCGCTCGCGATCAGCGGCAGCCCCTGCTCCATGGCGTCGAACAGGATGCCGCCGATGCCCTCGCGGTTCGAAGGCAGGATGAACACGTCGAACGCCGCGAGGTAGTCGCCCACGTTGTCGACGAAACCCGTGAACGCGAGATTCGCGAGACCGGCGGCCGCCGCTTTCAGCATGGGTTCGTCGTCACCGCCCCCCACGAGCAGGAACCGCAGCTCCGGATGCGAACGCTCGAGCTCGCGCGCGACCGCGATGATGTGCTCCTGCCCCTTCTGCGCGTTGTCGAGCGCACCCACGTGGCCGATCACGAGCTTGCCCGGGAACTGCGCCCGAATGGCCGCGGCGCGCGCGGCGTCGACGACGAACCCGGTGCTGCCGCTGTGGATCACGTGCACCGCGATCGCCGGGTCGTACGCGCGCACGATGTCCGCGATTTGCGGCGCCACGGCGGCCACGCCGGCCGCGCGTCTGTAAGCGCGGTGCGCGAGCCAGTGCCGGCCGATCGGATTGTCGACGCGGCGGGTGATCACGTACGGCACGCCGCTCAGCAGAGACCGAAGATACGCGGCGTACACGCTGCGCCCCTCGTGCACGTGCAGCAGCGCGGCACCGCGGGCGGCGAGCGCGACCGAGAGTCGTCCGCCGCCGACCTCGCGAGTCTCGATGCCGAGCGCTCGCACACGCTGCGCGAGCGGGCTGTTGCGTCGCGCAATCAGCGCCTGGCGCACGCCGCGGCTCGCGAGCCCCCGGATCAGCAGCTCCGTCTGGCGTTCACCGCCGCGGAACCCGCGTGCGGTATTGACGTGCGCGATCATCGGTGTCATCGAACGTGCGGGACGCGATCGTGGAGCCGGGCCGCAGCGTAACACAGCGCACGGGGCCGGAACCCCGCGCCCGCGCGCCGTTGCGGCCATGGCGCCAACTGCCTAAAGTGCGCGAATTCGACGGCGCCGCATGGCGCGAGGACTCACGGCAGTGTGCGGCTTTGTCGGCGGAACGGATCCTGCCTGGAACTACTCCGCCGCGCTGGCTTCGCTGACTCACCGCGGCCCGGACGCGGGCCAGCTCGACCTCGAAGGCCCCGTGAAGGTCGGCTTCCGCCGGCTGTCGATCATCGATCTTCGGCCTGCCGCCAACCAGCCGATGTTCGCCGCCGACGGCGCGACCTGGATCGTCTTCAACGGCGAGATCTACGGCTATCGCGATCTGCGCGCGGAGCTCGTGAAGCGCGGCCATGCGTTCCGCACGGACTCCGACACCGAGGTGCTGCTGAATGCCTACCTCGCGTGGGGCGACGACTTCGTGACGTACGTGGACGGCATGTTCGCGATCGCGATCTGGGACCCGCGCGCCGGGCAGCTCAAGCTCTACCGCGACCGGCCGGGCATCAAGCCGCTCTACTACTTCTACGATGGCCGCCGGTTCGCGTTCGCCTCGGAGCTGAAGGCGCTGGAACGCGCGCTTGGCTCCGACGAGCTCGTGGTCGACGAGACCGCGTGCTACGACTTCCTAAGCTACCGCTACGTGCCCGCGCCGAAGACGCTGTACAGGAACTGCTACAAGCTGCCGCCGGCGCACCGGCTGCGCTTCACGCCGGCCACGGGCACGCTCGAGGCGCCGCGCCCGTTCTGGACGCTGCCGGTTCCGGAGCAACCCGCGCGCCCGCCGCTCGATGCGTGCTGCGAGGAGCTGCGCAGCCTGATCGCGACCTCCGTCGACGAGCAGATGATCGCCGACGTGCCGCTCGGCTTCTTCCTGTCGGGCGGCGTGGACTCGAGCGTCGTGGTGGCCGCGGCCGCGCGCAACGGCCGCAGCGTGGAGACGTTTTCGATCGGCTTCGACCGCGACGAGGTTTCGGAGACGCCGTACGCACGCGAGGTCGCAACGCGTTTCGGCACGCAGCACCACGAACGCATTCTCTCGCCGGAGAACGCGCAGGAGCTGCTGCCGAGGCTCAAGGAATGGTTCGACGAGCCGTTCGCGGACGAATCCGCGCTGCCGACGTACCTCGTCGCGAAGACGGCGCGTGAACGCGTCACCGTGGTCCTGACCGGCGACGGCGGCGACGAGGTGTTCGGCGGCTACAGGACCTATCCCCGCTATGCCCGCTACGCGGCCTGGCCGAAATGGCCCGCCGCGTTCGAGCGCGCGAGCCACGCGCTGCGGCGCGGACTGCCGCGCCGCCATGCCGTGAGCCGCGCGCTCGTGCTGCTCGAGACCGCGTTCAGCGACGGACCGAACCTCTGGGGCCGGCTCATGGGCGGGCTGTCGACTCCCGAGAAAGGTCTGTATGCGCGGCAGCTCGGCATCCCCCGGGACTACGACGACTGGTGGCACTACCGGCAGTTCTGGCGCGAGGATCTGCCGCTCAGGACGCGCCTGCAGTACGTCGACTTCCACACGTTCATGCCAGGGTTCGTGCTGACGAAGGTCGACCGCACGACCATGGCCGTGTCGCTGGAGGCGCGCGTGCCGCTGCTGGCCCGGCGTATCGTGGAGTTCTCGTTCAGCCTTCACGAGGATCTGCGCTACTACCGCGGCGAGCCAAAAGGCTTGCTCCGCCATGCGTACCGCGGCATCCTGCCCGACCACATTCTCGACCGTCGCAAGAAGGGTTTCGGCATACCACGCTACTATCTGAAGGACGTCAGCGGCGGCAGAGCCATCCAGGAGCACGTGCTCCGCAGTCTCTACCTTCGCGAGCCAGGATCCAGGAGTCCCGCTTGACCATCGACGGCACGCGCAAACGCGCGTTGATCACCGGCATCACGGGACAGGACGGTGCGTATCTCGCCGAGTTCCTGCTCGCGCGTGGCTACGAGGTGCACGGCATCAAGCGCCGCGCATCGCTGTTCAACACCGACCGCATCGACCACCTCTACAGCGACCCGCACGAGCCGGACCGCCGCATGATCCTGTACTACGGCGACATGACCGATGCGACGAACCTGATTCGCATCGTCCAGGAGGTGCGGCCGCAGGAGATCTACAACCTCGCCGCGCAGAGCCACGTGGCGGTGTCGTTCGAGACGGCCGAGTACACGGCCAATGCCGACGCACTCGGCACGCTGCGGCTGCTCGAGGCCATCCGGATCTGCGGGCTCACGGACCACACACGCTTCTACCAGGCTTCGAGCTCGGAGATGTTCGGCAAGGTGCAGGAAACGCCGCAGCGCGAGACGACGCCGTTCTACCCTCGCTCGCCCTACGCGGCGGCGAAGGTGTACGCGTACTGGATCACCGTGAACTACCGCGAGGCCTACGGCCTCTTCGCGTGCAACGGCATCCTGTTCAATCACGAGTCGCCGCTGCGCGGGGAAACGTTCGTGACGCGCAAGATCACGCGCGGGCTCGCACGCATCAAGGTCCACCTGGACGACTGCCTGTACCTCGGCAACCTCGACGCACTGCGCGACTGGGGCCATGCCCGCGACTATGTCCGCGCGCAGTGGCTCATGCTGCAGCAGCACAAGCCCGAGGACTACGTGATCGCGACGGGACATCAATGTTCCGTACGCACGTTCGTGACGAAAGCCGCCGCGATGCTCGGCATCGAGCTCGACTGGCGCGGCACGGGCCTCGAGGAGCACGCAATCGACAAGGCGACCGGGCGCACGGTCGTGCGCGTCGATCCACATTACTTCCGTCCGACCGAGGTCGACACGCTGCTCGGCGACGCCTCCAAAGCACGCCGTCAGCTCGGCTGGACACCGGAAGTGACCTTCGACGCGCTGGTCCGCGAGATGGTCGACCACGACCTGAAGCTCGCGGAACGCGACGCGCTGATCAAGCGCGAGGGCTTCTCCGTCTACAAGCACCGCGAATGAACAAGGACTCGAAGATCTATGTCGCGGGCGAACGCGGCCTCGCGGGCTCTGCCATCCTGCGCGCGCTGCGGGCACGCGGCTTCGCGAACATCGCCAGCGCACCGCGCGCAGCGCTCGACCTGCGCGATGGCGCCGCCGTCGAGCGCTTCTTCGCCCGCGAGCGCCCAGCCTACGTGTTCATGGCTGCCGCCAAGGTCGGAGGCATCGTCGCGAACGACACCTACCCCGCGGACTTCATCCGCGACAACCTGCAGATCCAGACGAACGTCATCGATGCCGCGTATCGGCATGGCACCGAGAAGCTCTGCTTCCTGGGCTCGAGCTGCATCTATCCGCGCCTCGCGCCACAACCGCTGACCGAGTCCTCACTGCTGACGGGACCGCTCGAGCCCACGAACCAGTGGTACGCGGTGGCCAAGATCGCGGGCATCAAGATGTGCGAGGCGTACCGCCGGCAATACGGCTTCAAGGCGATCTCGGTCATGCCGACGAACCTGTACGGCCCCGGCGACAACTTCGACCTGCAGACGTCGCACGTGCTGCCGGCTTTGCTGCGCAAGTTCCACGCGGCCAAAGAGGCCGGCGACGCGGAGGTCGTCGTATGGGGCTCGGGCACGCCGCGGCGCGAGTTCCTCTACGTCGACGATCTCGCGGACGCGCTGTGCTTCCTGATGGAGCGCTACGACTCCGCGGAGATCATCAACGTCGGGTGCGGCGAGGACGTCACGATCGCGGAGCTCGCCGCGCTGATCCGCGACATCGTCGGCTTCCGCGGCCGTATCGTCTACGACCGCAGCAAGCCGGACGGTACGCCGCGCAAACTGATGGACGTCAGCAAGTGCACGGCGCTCGGCTGGCGCGCCCGTACCACACTCGGCGACGGTATCGCAGCGACATATGCGTGGTACGTCTCGCAGGCTGAGTCGCGCCCGCCCCAAGACCACAGTCCATGAACACGTTGCGGCGTTGGATCCGTCGAACGGGTGCAAGGCTCGACGCCCGCCGCGGCTTGAAGAGCCGCGATCCATTTGTCGTGACCCGTCAACTCGTGACTCGACCGGCGCCCGTCATCCTTGACGTCGGGGCCCATATCGGCGACACCGTTGCGCGCTATCGTTCGCTGTTTTCCGACGCGTACATCCATGCGTTCGAGCCCTTCCCTGGATCCTTTGACCGGCTCGCGATGACCATCGGCCGCGATCCCCGCACCTATCTTCATCGTCTCGCGCTGACGGACCGCGAAGGCGCCGTCAGTCTGAACGTAAATCGCAGCGACGCCACCAACTCGATACTGGCGAGCGACGGACGCGCGGCGTTCTTCTGGGGCGAGCAGAAGCTCACGACCGAGACCAGAATCGACGTCAGCGCAAGCACCCTGGACGGCTTCGCGTCCCGCCAGCGGGTGGATCACATAGACGTATTGAAGATCGACGTGCAGGGAGCGGAATTCTCGGTCTTGCAGGGTGCCAACGAAACGCTGCGACAGCACCGGATCGACGTGCTCTACATGGAACTCATCGTCGCGCCCACTTACGTTGGGCAACACAAGCTACACGAGTACCTGGCACTACTCGATTCTCTGGGGTACGTGCTGTTCGCTTTCTACAATCAGGCACGAAGGAATGGGCGCTTGATCCAGGCCGACGGGCTGTTCGTAAGCGAGCCTTTCCTTCGGCGCCGTGAGGAGCAGGGGCCGAGTCCGACCTAGAGGGCAGCGTCACCAGCGTTTCCGCACCGAACGATATACCCTTGCGAGCCTCCTCATAACCGGCCCAAACGTGTCCGGAAATCGGCGAAACGGTCTTGCAACGAGCTGCATTCGCTTCTCGCGGTACGGAATACCGTGCCAACCGAGCTTTCCGTATCCGCGTATGAACACCGTGCCGTCCATCCCGTTGAAGATATACGTCACCATTGACTCATCTGGGCGGATGGCAGCTGGCGAGTTGTCCTCGATGCCGAACGCCGCGAAGAAGTCGCGGCGAACGAATAGCGCGTTGTGCAGAGTAGCCGCGACGAGTTCATAGCCTTTTTCCCGACCAAGCCGAGTCAGCGCCAGAAGACTGGAGCCCTGATTCACGTTCATGTCGGCGGGCTGCACGAAATCTACTGGCGTGGGAATCGTCGGGTTGTACTCGATGACGACCACGCGAGGTCGATACCGTGTAGTAGCCTCCCACACGTGGTAGTCGTTGCCGTCGATGTCGATCGACAGCACGTCAAACTCTTCGGGTATCGGAGTCCTGACCAATACCCTGTCCAGACCGTCAACGGCTGAGAACCCGACGAATGCACTGATCGGCAGAACTTTCGGATTTCCCTCGAACCTGCGCGCAAGCTCTCGGAACCGTCGTTCCGACCCTTCGATGAGCACCGCAGAAAAGCCGCGGCGGGTGATCAGTTCGTAGGTATTGCTGAGGTGACTGCCGTCCCACGCGCCGAATTCGACACACCAGCCGACCGGCTGCCCGATCACGTCCAGGATCTTGGCAATGATCCCGTCCTCACCGTTCTGCGACGTCACGTTGGCCGCGTGCTCTAGCAGCCACCTGTCATCTTTCTTCAATCCGAAACTCCATGTCGCACGAGTAGCCGACTGCGTTGGTTAGGGTGCGAGTTTCCGCGGCAGCGCATGTTACTTCGACGTCGACAAGTGTGCACGCATCCCAAGTAGCCATCGATCGCGTCCCGCAGATTTTTGCGCCCTGAAACGGTGCATCCGCGCGCATATCGCCGACCGCTCACTAGCACGCGTATCCCAGCATCACTCTCAGCCATCTGTCATCTACTTGACAGACGGATTAGCTCAAACATGCAACTATAACCATCCGCACATGGACGTTCTTATACGATGGAACTGGATCTGATTGCGCGCAAGGACCGCAGAATCGCGAAAGCCCTCGCCAACGTGTTGCAGAATCTCAGCACGCGACCATCTCGAACCGAGGTTGCACGGGTCGCATGCCTAGAGCCGACATACTTTTCCAAGCGCTTTGGACGCGTCGTCGGGCAAAGTTACGCGTCCTGGAACAGGGCGATACGAGTAGACAAAGCCTGCGGAATCCTGCGCACGACGGATCGTTCCGTTCAGCAGGTCGGACGCGATGTCGGGTACGCGGACACGACCACGTTCGAGCGAGTTTTCCGGAAACTAACCGGAATGTGTCCTAGCGCATACCGGCGACGAACAAAACGAGAATGACACCAAACGCCGAAAGAAGCACACGGAACGCCGACGTGGGGTTGGACGCCAAGAACTAGGCTATGTGCGCGTCGTTTGCACGATCCAAAGGATCGGCTTGGTTCGAAAGGCACAGATTTCGTAGGAGGATTCACATGACACGTCTGGGTACGTTTATGGCGGCGGCACTGTTGACAGCGAGCACCATCGCACAAGCAGCGAGTGAGACATGGACCGTCCCGAATGCATGGGGCAACGGAAGCTACACGCGAGCGGGCGACTTCAATGGGGACGGCAGGACAGACATCTTCACGATCGGCGGAGCCGCCGCTGGGATCTATTACAGCAACGGCCAGAACGCCTTCTCTGGGGTGCTGACCCGTTGTTGGCCAACAACCCCTCCCCCTCCGCTCGGTAATCCAGAGTGGGTAAAGGTCGGCAATTTCGACGGCACCGGCGCCGACGAATACGTCTCGCCCAGCGGAGGAACCGCGTACATTTACTCTTTCAATCTCGGCTACGTCTACCCACCCGGACAAGCACCATGCCCAGAAGGCTTCAACGCAGTTCCCATCAACAGCAGTTGGGGAACCGCACCGTACACCTGGGTCGGAGACTTCAACGGGGATGGCTACGCCGATATAGCGTCGCAATACTACTCAGACGTCTACATGAAGTTCGGCAACGCCAGCGTAAAGACCGCCGGATTCAGCGCCGCTACATGGACGATTTCCGGCCCGTGGGGTCAGGCAGCGTACACGAAAGCGGGCGACTTCAACGGGGACGGTAAGACTGATATCGCGTCCATGGCCGGCGGTAATGCGTACATGAAACTCAGCACGGGTAGCGGTTTCGTCAGTGTGACGTGGCCGATCAGCAACCTTTGGTTTCAAGGCGCGTACACCTTTGCCGGCGATTTCAACGGAGACGGTTTGGACGATATCGCCTCATGCGGCGGCAATACCTGCTACATCAAACAGAGCACGGGGAATGGCTTCATTGATCCTGGCAACGTGACTATCGACCCAAGCTGGGGCAACGCAGAGTGGACGTTCGTCGGGGACTTCGAGGGTGATGGCAACGACGATATCGCGTCCGCGTATTACGGCAGCGTCTTCATGAAACTCGTTTCGCCCTAGATTTGACTCGCGGGCGGGACTTTGGCTGCTTAACGTGGCCAAGGTCCCAGCCGCGCGTTTCCCTGCTTCCAGCCGGTCGATACGTTCGCGCGAAACACAGCCGGATCTGCGGCCGTCTAGGTGAGGGCTTCAGAACACAGTCACGCGCGCCAGTGTGCCGCCGAGCCACCAGGCCACTTCGCTGAACGTGGAGAGGTAGCTCGCGAACAGGTGCTGCGTGCGCGCGAGCAGCAGCAGATCGATCAGGTCCTCCGTGATGCCGGGAGCCGTCCGCCAGCTGTCGTGCCGCGCGGTCTCCCGAGGGAAGCACAGCACGCGGCCCGCGCCGTAGCGCACCTTGAGGTCGTCGACGATCTCGTCGCTGTCGCTCACGACGAGGAAGCGCGCCCCTTTGTGGGCGGCGCCCATGAGACCCACCAATCGGCGCCGCGCCGGCAGATGGTACTTGCGGTAGCGGCGCGGATCGTCACGCCAGGTGCGGACCTGCACGCCGATGACGGTCGGGTCCAACGCCCCCGCGGCCCATTCCGCCGCGCGCGCAGCAATCTCGGGCCGCACTTCGATGCGCCGGAACAACGGTCCGTACACGTCGCGGAAATACGCCGGTATGCGTTCGTACTCGAGATCGATGTGCCGTGCGTCGGCGCGCGTGGTACGGCGCGAGTGCTGCTTTGGGAACACCATGAACCGATAGCGATCGCCGCGCCTGCCGGTCAGGTTCCACCATGCTTTGCCGATGCCGCGAACGATGGGGTGAGCACCCGCGCCGACGGTCGCGAATCCCCGCGGCAGATGCGCTTCGTCCTGCGGCAAGATCGCGAATCGCCACGAAGCGTAGACGGTGGCGTCGGGCGGCACGACGTCGATCGCACAGCCGTTCGCGAACAACTCGCCGAACGTGGCCGGCATGTTCTTGTTGAGCGGCCAGTGCACGCGCACGTCGTCGCCGAGCCTCATCGCAGACACCCACGACTTCAGCCGATTACCGAGACCCGCGTTCTCCGCGGACACGACGAGCGACGAGGAAATCGTGGCGTTGGTCATCGAGCAGCTGGCGGCGACACTGGTGGGTGATTCTACACGGGCCGCCGGCAAACCCCGCGGTGCGCATGTCGCCCCACCGGTTTTGTGGCAATATCCGAAGCAGACACCCTCCCATGAACCTCCCGGCACCGCCCAACAACGCGCGTCGCACCATCGAATGGGGCGCCCTGCGGGACCTCGCGCCCCATCTCTGGCCCGCAGGCAACCTCGCCGTTCGCGGGCGAGTATTGCTCGCGCTCGTGCTGCTGGCTGGAGCCAAGCTCGCCACGGTGTACGTGCCGTTGCTGTTCAAACGGCTCGTCGACCTGTTCGCTACGCCGCACGACACACCGATCGTGCTGCCGATCAGCCTCGTCGTCGGCTACGGGCTGCTGCGAATCGCCGCGATCGCGTTCGCCGAGCTGCGCGACGCAGTGTTCGCGAAGGTCGCCCAGCGTGCCATCCGCACCGTGGCGCTGAAGACCTTCCGCCACCTGCACAGCCTCTCGCTGGCGTTCCATCTCGAGCGCCAGACCGGCGGGCTCTCGCGCGCGATCGAGCGCGGCACGAACGGCATCGACACGCTGCTGACGTTCATGCTGTTCAACATCGTGCCGACGCTGATCGAGATCGCACTCGTCTGCGGCATCCTCTGGGCGTTCTTCGACGTCTGGTACGCCGTGGTCACGCTCGCCTGCGTGCTCGGCTACATCGCGTACACGCTGTCGATCACCGAGTGGCGCATCAAGTACCGGCGCCAGATGAACGAGACCGACCAGGAAGCCAACACCCGCGCCATCGACAGTCTCCTCAACTACGAGACCGTGAAGTACTTCGGCAACGAGCAGTACGAGGCCAGCCGTTTCGACCAGGCGCTCGCGCGCTACGAGCGCGCCTCCGTGGCGAGCAAGAGCTCGCTGTCGCTGCTGAACATCGGCCAGGCCGCGATCATCGGCGCGGGGCTCGCGGTGCTGATGCTCATGGCTGGCCGCGGCGTGATCGCGGGGCGGCTCACGGTGGGCGACTTCGTGCTCGTGAACACCTACCTGATCCAGCTGTACATCCCGCTGAACTTCCTGGGGTTCGTCTACCGCGAGATCAAGCAGTCGCTGACCGACATGGAATCGATGTTCCGCCTGCTGAACGTGAACGCGGACGTCAAGGACGCCCCGGGAGCCGAGCCCCTGCGCGCGGGCCCCGGCGCAGTCGAATTCGATCACGTGAGCTTCGCCTACGATCCGCGGCGTACCATCCTGCACGACGTATCGTTCCGCGTTCCGGCCGGCGCCAAGGTCGCGATCGTGGGCGCGAGCGGCGCTGGCAAATCGACGATCTCGCGTCTGTTGTTCCGCTTCTACGATGTCACGGCCGGCACCGTGCGCATAGACGGCGAGGACATCCGCGACGTCACCCAGGCCAGCGTGCGCGCGGCCATCGGCATCGTTCCGCAGGACACCGTGCTCTTCAACGACACCGTCTACTACAACATCGCCTACGGACGTCCCGGCGCGTCGCCAGCCGAGGTCGAGGAAGCCGCGCGGCTTGCACGCATCCACGACTTCATCATGGCCTCACCCGACGGCTACCAGACGATGGTCGGCGAGCGCGGCCTGAAGCTGTCCGGCGGCGAGAAGCAGCGCGTGGCCATCGCGCGCACGATCCTGAAGCGGCCCCGGATCCTGCTGTTCGACGAGGCCACGTCGGCGCTCGACACGCGCACGGAGCGCGAAATCCAGACGTCGTTGCGCGAGGTGTCACGCGGCCACACGACGCTCGTGATCGCGCACCGGCTGTCGACGATCGTCGATGCCGACGAGATCATCGTGCTGGCCGAGGGTCGTATCGCCGAACGCGGCACGCATGCGGCGTTGCTCGCGCGCGGCGGTCTGTACGCCGCCATGTGGCAACGCCAGCTGCAGAGTCCGGACGAGGTGCCGGTCGAGGTGCCCGAGCAAGCGCTCGCCGCCCACCGGTAGCGCGCGTCAGCGCGGCCCGTGCAGGCAGAGGTAGCGCCAGAGCGTCGCTGCGCAGAGCGCGTGATCGATCTCGCCCGAGAGCAGCAGCCCGCGCAACCCGGTCACCGGCACGAGCACCGGCTCGGTCAGCTCCGAGCCCGTGTTCTGCACGGCGCGCTCGGGCTCCACGTTCGTGGCGAAGTACGCGTACAGGCGGTTCGAGAACAGCGCCGGGTTCGGATTGACGACACCCAGCGACTGCGCATCATGCGCGCGGTAGCCCGTCTCTTCGAGGCACTCCCGCATGGCCGCCTCGGCCGGATCCTCGCCGGGATCCACGAGCCCTGCCGGAATCTCGAGCGTCACGCGCTGCGCGCCGTGGCGGAACTGCCGCACCAGGACGGCATTGCCGTCGGCAGTGATCGGCAGGATCTGGGCCCAGCTCGGCGAATGGATGCGATGGAACGTGTGCGGCTGGCCGTCGACGGGTGACACCGCGGTGGACCGTTCGACCGTGAAGATGCGGCAATCCGCCACGCTCTCCCGCGACAGCTCCCGCCATTCGTGCACGACCTGCGTGGGTCCCTTGCTCATGCGACGTCAGTGGGTTCCGAGCTGGTAGATCAGCAGTGCGCCGCCGTAGCCCAGCGCCGTCATGTAGCTCCATGCGAACACGGGCCAGCGCCAGCTGTTGGTCTCGCGCCGGATCACGGCGAGCGTGGCCGCGCACTGCAGGCACCAAGCGTAGAACAGCAGGAGTCCCAGCACCATCGGCAACGTGAACACCGGGCTGCCGTCGGCGTGGCGCGCCGCCGTGAGCTGCCCAGCGAGCGTCTGCTCGTCGGCGTCGCCGCCGACGGCGTAAATGGTGCCGAGCACCGCGACGACCACCTCGCGCGCCGGGAAGCCGGCGATCACGGCGGCCGAGACGCGCCAGTCCCAGCCGAGTGGACGGAACACGGGCTCCACCACGTGTCCGGCGCGCCCGAGCCAGCTCTGCGCGAGCTGCTCGGCCTTCGCTTCGTTGTCGATCTCGGTGTAGCGCCGCGCCAGCGCATCGCCCGAGAGAGTCGCGGCTGCGGCCGTGCGCGCCGCGGCCGCCTGCTCCTCGACGGCGGACGATCGCGGGAAGTAGGACGCCGCCCACGCGACGACGGCCACCGCGAAGATCACCGTGCCCGCACGCTTCAGGAACACACGCACGCGGTCGAGCAGCTTGATCGCCACGGTCTGCACGTTCGGCATGCGGAATTCGGGCAACGACAGAATGAACGTCGGATTCTCACCGCGCAGGACGGAGCGGCGCAGCAGCAACGCCGTGGCCACGCCGCCGATGATGCCGATCGCGTACAGCCCGAACAGCACGAGGCCCTGAAGGTTGAAGATGCCGACCCGGCGGACCGGCACGAACGCCGAGATCAGGAGCGCATACACGGGCAGGCGCGCCGAGCACGTCATGAACGGCGCGGCCAGGATCGTGGCGATGCGGTCGCGGCGGTTCGGGATCACTCGCGTGGCCATGATGGCCGGCACGGCGCACGCGAAGCTCGACAGCAGCGGGATCACGGACTGCCCCGACAGGCCCACCGAGCGCATCGCCCGATCGACGAGAAAGGCCGCGCGCGCGAGATAGCCGGTGTCCTCCATCAGGATGATGAACAGGAACAGGATCAGGATCTGCGGCAGGAACACGATGACACTGCCGACGCCTGCAATCGCGCCGTCGACGACGAAACTGTTGATCGCTCCCTCCGGAAGCAGCGTGCCCACCCACGCCCCGAACGCCGTGATCACCGCGTCGATCGCGTCCGCGAGCCATTTGCCCCACGCGAACACGGCCTGGAACACGAGCCCCATGGCGACGACGAACGCGCCCGTAGCCGGCCAGGGGCGATTGATCCATTCGAGCAGGGCCTCGCCGCGGCCGGCGACGAGAGACCCCGGCGTCTCCACGCGTGGCAGCGTCGCGCGCACCCAGGCGTAACGCCGCCGCGCTTCCACGGCCAGGGGCGGCAAGTCGCCGAACAGCTCCGCGCGGGCCGCCGCGAGGTCTTCCTGCAACTGGGTATCGGCCGTGTACTCGCCGGGATCGATCAACAGCCGCTCGACCTCGACCGGGTGCAGATTGACGCCGCCGATACGCCAGCGCTCCGCCAGGCGCTCGGCCGTGACTCGCAGCTCGGCCCAATGCTCCACGGGCCGCGGTGCCGGCGTCTCGAGCAACCGCGCGAGGGCGTCGTTCAAGGCCGCGAAACCGCGCCCGGTCGTGGCGACGATCGGATACACGGGCACGCCGCCGAGCGCGTCCTGCAGCGCCTTGAAGTCGATGCGAATTCCCTGCCGTTGCGCCGCATCGGTCATCGTCAGTGCCACGATCATGGGCCTGCCAAGCTCGGCGAGTTGCTGCAGCAGGTAGAGCCCCTGGTACAGCCGGGTCGCGTCGATGACCGCCAGCAGCGCGTCCGGCCGGGGCGTACCTTTGACGCGTCCGAACAGCACGTCGACCGCGATCCGCTCGTCGGCGGAGGTCGGACTCAGGGAGTAAGTACCAGGTAAATCAATCAGATCCAGCGACGTTTTACCGAAGATTCCGCGACCGATGCGCCGCTCGACCGTGACACCCGGGTAGTTGGCCGTGCGTTGCCGCAAGCCCGTCAGGCGGTTGAAGACCGAGCTCTTGCCGGCGTTGGGGTTGCCGACGACCGCGACCGTGCCCGCCGCACGGCGATTGATCGTCAGGCTCTCGACCGGGACCGCCGTCTCAACCCGTGTTGCCATGACCGGCCACCGGAGTCACGTGGAAGCGTTGTGCCTGCGCGCGACGCAGCGAGATCGCGGCTCCATGGATCCGAAACTCGAGGGGGTCACCGCCGATCGAGCTGCGCAGGAAAGTCATCTCGGCCCCTTCGACGAGACCGAGTACCATCAGGCGTTGCACCGCAGGGTCCGCCACATCGATGGTTTCGATGCGGACGCGATCGCCAGGCTTTAGGTCGGACAGTGTCAGATCGGGCTCCGCGCGAGGCTGGGCAAATAGGAATAATTCTTATTATACCCATTAATCGAACGGATGGCGACGCATGATGACGGCATCGCGGCTCGGGCCCGTGGAGACGATATCGATAGGCACGCCGGCCAGCTCCTCGATCCGCTCGAGGTAGGCCTTCGCCTCGCCCGGCAGCGCCGCGTACGACGTCACGCCCGCGGTCGGCGCGGACCAGCCCTTGACGCTCTCATAGACCGGCTCGCAATCCCCGAACCGGTCCATCAGCAGCGGCGGTGTATCGATGACCTTCCCGTCCAGGCGGTAGCCCACGCAGATCTTGATCTCGGGCACGCCGTCCAGCACGTCGAGCTTGGTCAGGCACAGCCCGGCCAGGCTGTTCGTGAACACGGCCCGGCGCAGCAACACCGCATCGAACCATCCGCAGCGCCGCGGCCGTCCGGTTGTCGAGCCGAACTCGTTGCCAATGCTGCCGAGATGCCGCCCCATGGCGTCGTGCAGCTCCGTCGGGAACGGCCCCGCACCGACACGCGTCGTGTAGGCCTTCACGATGCCGAGCACGTAGTCGATGGCGCCCGGCCCCACGCCGGAGCCCGCGGCCGCGCCGCCAACCGTGGTGTTCGAAGACGTCACGAACGGGTAAGTGCCGAGATCGATGTCGAGCATCGCGCCCTGCGCGCCCTCGAACAGCACGCTGCGGCCGTCGCGCTGCAGCACTCGCAGCGTCTCCGTCACATCGACCACCAGAGGCTTCACCCGCTCGCCGAGCGCGAGCAGGCTGTCGAGCTCCCGCCGCGGATCCACGGGCTCGGCTTTGTAGTAGCTCTTCAGCAGGAAATTGTGGAGATCGAGCAACCGGCCGAGCTTCTGCTCGAGCAGCTGAGGCGCAAACAGGTCCGAGACGCGGATCGCCCGACGCGCGATCTTGTCCTCGTACGCGGGACCGATTCCGCGACCGGTCGTGCCGATGGCCGAGGCGCCGCTGGCCTGCTCGCGCGCACGATCGAGCGACGCGTGCGAGGACAGGATCAAAGGGCACGCCGGCGACACGCGCAGCCGCTCTTCGACGGGCACGCCGCGCGCCTTGAGCTCGTCCATCTCCTTGCACAACGCCTCGAGCGAGACAACCACACCGTTGCCGATCAGGCACACGACGTCGTCGCGCAGAATGCCCGACGGAATCAGGTGCAGAACCGTCTTGCGATCGCCGATCACGAGCGTATGACCGGCGTTGTGGCCGCCTTGGAAACGCACGACCGCGTGGGCACGGTCGGCCAACACGTCGACCACGGCGCCCTTGCCCTCGTCGCCCCACTGAGTCCCGATCACTACAACGTTTCGACCCACACTAGCCTCGCACGCCGAGCAGCAACGCCAATCCGGCGATCACTGCTGCCAAGCCGAAGAGCCGCAGTTGGTTGTCCGGAAGCCCGGCCAACGCGGACAAGCCACGCCGCCAGAGCTGCGGCGAGGCAAACGGGAACAGTCCCTCGAAAACCAGGTAGAAAGCCAACCCCGCAAGAAGATCCGCCCAGGCCAAAGCCTCAAGCCTCCGTGAATGTGCGTTGCCGATGATCTACTTGGAAGACGCGCCGAGCTGATTCTGCAGGAACTTGAAGAATTCGCTGTCCGGCTGCAGCACCAGCACGTCCTGATCGCGGCCGATCGACTTCCGATACGCCTGCAGGCTGCGGTAGAACGCGTAGAAGTCGCGATCCTTCGCGTACGCCTCCGCATAGATCTCGGCCGCCCGTGCATCGCCGGCGCCGCGGATCTTCTCGGCATCGCGGTACGCCTCGGAAAGGATCACGGTGCGTTGCCGGTCGGCATCCGCGCGGATTCTCTCGTACTCCTCGTCACCCTCCGCCCGCAGCTGCGACGCGACGCGCTGGCGCTCCTGCCGCATGCGGTTGTAC
The DNA here is from genome assembly GCA_035548835.1 of Gammaproteobacteria bacterium. GTDB lineage: Bacteria > Pseudomonadota > Gammaproteobacteria > Steroidobacterales > Rariloculaceae > FEN-1219. The sequence goes on from DASZSB010000081.1 coordinate 27,547, forward strand.
ACGGATTCGCTGACTTCCTCCGAGAGGTCGATGCGCTTCACGCGCACGTCCACGACCTGGATGCCGAGCTCCGGCGTGCGCTCGCGCGTGGTCTTCAACATGTCTTCCATGAGCTCCGCGCGCTCGGCGGACACCACCTGCTGCACCGTGCGCTGGCTGATGGCGGCCTTGATGCCTTCCTTGATGATGGCCGACAGTCGCTCGACGGCGAGCTGCTCGTCGCCGCGGACGGCGCGGTAGTACTGAGCCGGGTCGATGATGCGCCACGTCACGAAGTAGTCGACGATCAGATTCTTCTTCTCGCCGGTGAGGAACTTCTCCTCCTGGTGCTCGAGCTTGATGATGCGCTTCGGATACCGCTCGACGTTCTGAACGAACGGCAGCTTGAAGTGCAGCCCGGGCATGTAATCGGCTCGGACGATCTCGCGGAACTGGAATTTGACGGCGTACTCGCGCTCGTCGACCGTGAACACCGACATTCGGGCCAGGATCAGGATCGCGACGGCGGCGATCAGCAACAGGTTCAGGCGTGGACTCACGATTCGATGACTCCTTGCCGGCTCAGCGCGTCTCGCGCTCGCGCGAGCGCGGCGCAACGTTCGGCGCCGGCGCCACCGCAGTGACGCCCGGCGAGGTCTCGATCCGCTCGGGCGCGGATCGTCGCTGCAGGAGCTGCTCGAGCGGCAGGTACAGCAGGCTGTTGTTGCTCTTCGTATCGACGAGCACCTTGGCCGAGCTCGCGAGGACGGACTCGAGGGTCTCGAGGTACATCCGCTCGCGGGTCACGGCCGGCGACTTCTGATACTGGGTGAGGATCTGACTGAACCGGTCCGACTCGCCTTCTGCGTTGGCCACGACCTGCGCGCGATAGGCCTCCGCACCCTCCCGGCGCGCGGCCGCCTCGCCACGCGCACGGGGCAGTATCTCGTTCGAATACGACTGCGCTTCGAGAATGCGCCGCTCCCGGTCCTCGCGCGCCTTGATCGAGTCCTGCACGCTGCTCTCGACTTCGCGCGGGAAGTTCGCGTCCTGCAGGTTCACTTCGTACACCGTGATGCCCGCGCCATAGGAATCGAGCGTGGCCTGCAGCAGCTCCTGCGTCTGGCGCGCGATCTCCGTGCGGCCTTCCGTCAGGATGAAATCGAGCACGTTGCGGCCCACCACCTCGCGGATCGCGCTGGCCGTCACGTCGAGCAGCGTGTTTTCCGGATCGCGCATATCGAACAGGAACTTCCGCGGATCCGTGCGCCGGAACTGGACCCTGAGATCGACGTTCACGATGTTCTCGTCGCGCGTCAGCATGCTGCCGGAGTACGCGAGCTGCTCGGTCGCGTTGATGTTGATCCGCTCGACGCTCTCGATGGGCCACGGCAGGTGCCAGCGCAGTCCCGGCTGCGTGATCTCCTGGAATGCGCCGAAGCGCAGCACGACCCCGCGCTGCGCTTCATCGACCACGTAGGTGCCCGTCAGCGCCCAGATGGCCACCACGAGCACGGCTGCGCTCGCGAAGAACCCCGAGCCGAGTGGCTGCTCGCCGGGACCGGAGCCGCGAGGGCCGTTGCCGCGCGCGCCGCGGAACAGGCCCGCCAGCTTGCGCTGCAGGTCGCGGATCATGGCATCGAGGTCCACGGGACCCTTGTCCTTATCGGAGCGCCACGGATTGTTCTTTTCGCCGTCGTCCCAAGCCATCGTGACTCACGCCTTCAGTTCCATGCCTTCAGCCGCCAACCCTTCCTGGTCGCGTAGCTGCCGCCAGCGGTGTGCCGGTAGCTCCACGGCCAAGGTCCAGCCACCATCCGGTCCGGCGGTCTCGCCGCGAACGGCGTGCCACTCGAACAACTTCGCCCTGACCCGGCTCTGCTGTGGCCCCAGATGCAGCTCGCCGACGAACCGTTCGCCGCTGACCCGCTCCCGGATCGCAGCGCGCAGCTCCGCGAGGCCGGCGCCCGTCACGGCCGAAACACAATACCTGTTGGGCTGGAGTCCCGCGGGTTGCCGGACGAAATCCGCTCCGGCCTTGTCGATCTTATTGTACACCGGGAGACGCGGAACCTCGGCAGCTCCGATTTCCTTTAAGACCCCCTCGACCTGGCGCTGCCGGTCCTCCCGGTGGGGGTCGCTGGCATCGATGACGTGCAGCAGCAGCGCCGCTTCCCGGGTCTCGGTCAGCGTGGCGCGGAAGGCGGCCACGAGCTCGTGCGGCAGGTCCCGGACGAAACCGACGGTATCCACGAGCAGCACGTCCTCGCCCCCGTTCAGGGGCACGCGCCGGATGGTCGGATCCAGCGTGGCGAACAGCTGGTCCTTGGCCAGCAGATGGGCCCCCGACAACGCATTGAACAGCGTGGTCTTGCCGGCGTTCGTGTAGCCGACGAGCGCCACGGTCGGCACTTCGGCGCGCAGCCGTTCCTTGCGGCTCTCCCCCCGTTGCCGCTCGACACGCTCGAGCCGCTCCCGCAGGTGACGGATTCGGCGACTCACGAGGCGCCGGTCCGTCTCGAGCTGGGTTTCGCCGGGTCCGCGCAACCCAATGCCGCCCTTCTGCCGCTCGAGGTGCGTCCAGCCGCGTACCAGCCGCGACGCCAGGTGCTCGTGCTGGGCCAGCTCCACCTGGAGCTTGCCTTCGAACGTCGCCGCACGCTGCGCGAAGATGTCGAGGATCAGGCCGTTGCGGTCGAGAACGCGGACCTTGAGCGCCAGCTCGAGGTTGCGCTCCTGCCCGGGCCGCAGCGGCTGATTGACGAGGATCAGCTCGGCCTGCGACTCGCGCGCCTGCGCGGCGACCTCGTCGACCTTGCCGCTGCCTATGAAGAACTTCGGATCGGGGCGGTCGCGACGGGCATGGACTTCCGCAACGACGTGCGCGCCGGCCGACTCGGCCAGCGCCCGGAATTCCTGGATTTCATCGTCGAAGCAGGGCCGATTCAGGCCGACATGCAGCAGCAGCGCGCGTTCACCGCTGCGGGGACGATCGAGCAACCTTCCCTCCGTGTGCCAGGGAACGGCAATCAGTCTTCAGTCTCTTCCTCATCCATGGCCGGCACGCGGACGTTGCGCGCCGGGACGACCGTCGAGATCGCGTGCTTGTAGACCATCTGGCTGACGCTGTTGCGCAGCAGGACGACGAACTGGTCGAAGGAGTCGATCTGGCCCTGAAGCTTGATGCCGTTCACGAGGTAAATCGAAACCGGGACTTTTTCCTTGCGCAACGCGTTCAGAAACGGGTCCTGAAGCGACTGACCTTTGGCCATGACTGCTCTCCTCTTATTCTTCTTCGCATCGACGAGATCCGGCCGGCCAGAGTCGCCCGGGCCGAGCGCACTACCAGAAGTCTCGCTCCGATCGATGTGCCGTACCGGCACACAAAGTTGCTCCCACAGCGTGTAATGCTAGCACAGGCGCTCGCGGTTTTTGGTCGCCCGCCCGTCGCCAAGTGTCAGCTGGTTGACACAGCGCTCGACCAAATCCGGCGCGAATGCCGGCCACGCCTCGCAGCGCGGATCGCCGCGCAACCACGTGAGCTGGCGCTTCGCGTACTGGCGTGTAGCGACGATCGCGCGCCGCCGCGCCTCCAGCCAGTCGTAACTTCCGTCCAGGTATCCCCAGATCTGCCGGTAGCCCACGGCCCGCATCGACGGCATGTCCAGCGTGAGATCGCCGCGCGCGCGCAAGAGTTCCACCTCGGACACGAAACCGGCGGCGACCATGGCGTCGAAGCGGCGCTCGATGCGCACGGCCAGGTCTGCGCGCTGCTCGGGCACCAGCGCGATCGTGCGCACGTTCACCTCCGGCGCCGTGGCCGCCGCACGCTGCAAACGCGACAGCGGCTCGCCTGTGAGCAGATACACCTCGAGCGCCCGCTGGATCCGCTGCCGATCGGTCGGTGCGATCCGCGCGGCTGCCTCGGGATCGACGCGGCGCAAACGCTCGTGCATCGCGGCCCACGAGATTGCGGCCGCTTCGGCGTCGAGTTGCCGTCGCACGGTGTCGTCCGCACGCGGCAGGGCCGCCAACCCGTCGCGCAAGGCGCGCAGGTACAGCAACGTGCCACCCACGAGCAACGGCAGTCGCCCGCGCGCCGCTATCGCGCGAATGGCTTCGGTCGCATCCCGAGCGAATCGGCCCGCCGAATAGGCCTCGCTGGGATCGAGGATGTCGATCAGATGATGCGGCACCGTGGCACGAATCCCGGGGGACGGCTTCGCCGTGCCGATGTCGAGCCCGCGGTAGACCATCGCGGAGTCCATGCTCACGATCTCGAGTGGAACGCGCCGCGCGATCTCGAGCGCCAGATCGGTCTTGCCGCAGGCGGTCGGGCCCGTCAGGCAGACGCATTGCACGGCAGAGGGATTGGCCACTTGCGCCCGCTACTGGCCGCGCAGGAACAGCCGATCGAGATCGGCCATCGTGACCTGCGTCCACGTCGGGCGGCCATGGTTGCACGCTTCGCTGCGCTCGGTACGTTCCATCTCGCGCAGCAGTGCGTTCATCTCTTCGATCGTCAGACGTCTGTTCGCACGCACCGCCGCGTGGCACGCCATCGTCGCGAGCAGCTCATTGACGACGGACTCGACACGCGTGGCGCCCTGACTTGCGGCGAGGTCGCTCAGCAGATCGCGCATCAGCGGCTCCACTTCACCCGCATCGATCAGCAGCGGCAGCGCCTGCACGGAGACTTGTCGCGGCCCGCGTCGCAGCACCTCGAAACCGAGCGCATGCAGGTCTGCAGCGCACTCCTCTGCCAGATCGGCTTCCCGCGCCGTGACTTCGAGCGTCACGGGTACCAGCAACGGCTGCGACTTCAGTTTCGCCGCGCCGAGCGCGGCCTTCAGGCGTTCGTACGTGATTCGCTCGTGGGCGGCATGCATGTCCACGATGATGAGACCGGACCGGTTCTCCGCCAGCACGTACACGCCCGACAGCTGAGCCAGCGCGTATCCGAGCGGCGGTACCGCGGGATCGTCGGCCACCGCAGTGCGCGCGGCGGCGTGCGAATGCAAGCGTTCGTACACCGGCAGGTACTCGCGCGCGCCAGCGACCGGCAGCTCCAGCGACACCTGGCGCGCCGGCGCGCCGGCCGGTGCGACGCGCTGCGCGAGCGTCTCACCGTGCACCGGCGCGGCGGGCTCCTGCG
>DASZSB010000082.1:0-17804 GCA_035548835.1 Gammaproteobacteria bacterium
GGCCCTTGGCGGCAGCTCTAATGCGCGCCGCGGTACTCTGGCCGAAAGTCGATGAAGCAGCAGTTCTCGATCCAGCAGTAGCGGTAGCCGCGCCGCCAGCGCGTGCGCGTCAAGGCGCCACCCCCGCTCGGCGCTCGAGCCAGCCCGCGATCTCCTCCAAGCTCACTACGGACAGATGGCAGCGCCCTTGATCATCCGCGACCGCGTAGCTGTTCGCGACCCTCGGGTGGCACCATAAGCTAAAGCCAGCGTCCCTCAGGCGCTTGTCCATGGCCTCGCGCTCGTCGTCGGGCCGCTCGATCGCCATGCGGACGCGCTGCTCCAGGTCCCACGGAACGTCATGTGCGCACTGGTACAGCTTCTCGGTGAGCTCCTGCAGCGCGTGGGCGAGTAGCTGCGCATCCTCCGGCAGGTCGTCGAACAGGTGCGTATAGAACTGCGTGGCGACACCTTTGATGGCCGGCACGATGTCGCTGACTCGGCCGTTTGCGCTGAATAGCAGCGCGTACTGCTCGCGAGTCGGGGGCGCGTCGATGGGTGTAATCTCTTCGGTAGCCATGTCGTGAACCTCCAGTCAGGTTTGCGGGATGGTCAGGGCCTCTTGGGCGTTTGCGCGCCCTTGGGGTCCGTCTTGGGAATCGTGGCATCAAGCCACAAGGTTGAACACTAGCGGCAAAGTGCCAAAGCGGACCCCCGCTACCAACTTCCCGGCGATGCGCTTGGTTCGAACGGCGGCAACCGTTTCGGTTGCGCCGGCCCTCGTCGCGGCGGGAGTTCGTCCGGCGTCCTTGCCCTCGGTGTCACACGCGATCCATAGTTGACCGATCCTACGCGGTGCCCGAGGAGTCACCCATATGAAGAAAGCCCTTCTTGCCGTCGCACTCGCGACGGCCGTCGCCATGGTCGCGGTGCGCGCGCAGCAGCAACCCCCCCACGAGCAGCCGAGCGCCACCGAGGACGCGGTCGCCACCGGTGGTGATTTTCCCCTGGCCGCGAAGGCCGGGCAGGACAGTAACGCGCGGAACGTTGCGCCAGCCGGTGCCGTGAACCAGGGCCCGTTCGACAAGGCGACGTGGAAGTACGGCACCGCGTGGAACGCGCCCCCCGGCAGCAAGATCTGGAATCCGGTGAAGCTGAAGATGATGGCCGGCCAGAAGGTCACGGGCGGCACGCTGTTCGCCTCCAGCGATCCGTCGACCTACTGCGCGTTCGCGAACGCGGGCTACGACTTCATCTGGACCGAGATGCAGCACGATGCGCACGACTGGAAGGAAGTCGCCAAGATGTGGCGCACCTGCCCGCACGCGAAGGCGGTACCGGGCGTGCGCGTGGCGTACACGGACGAGCGGGAAGAGCAGCACGCGCTCGACGCCGGCGCGCTCGTGCTCGTCGTCCCGACCGTCGACACGGTGGAGGAGGCCATCGCCGCGCGCGACTGGGCCTATTTCCCGCCGCTCGGCAAGCGCAGCAACGGCGGCGGCCAGGCGTTCGACCCGGCGGTGTGGGGCGGGGTGCCGGGCGGCTACCGGCAGACGATCAACGACAACCTCGTGCTGATCCTGATGATCGAAACGCTCGAGGGTCTGAAGAACGCCGAAGCGATCGCGAAGGTTCCCGGCGTCACGGCGGTGTTCGCGGCGAGCGGGGACCTCGGCAACTTCTCCGGCTTCCGCCAGGGTCAGCCCGACTACGAGCGCGCCATCAACATCGTGCACGACGCGGCGCTCAAAGCCGGCGTGCGGCTCTGCGGACCGCTGGCGTGGCGCGACCGGCCGGATTTCACGTGCTTTCAGGCGGGCAGCGAGATCGCGGCGATCAACCGCGGCGTGGCGGCGGAGCTTGGCAGCCTCAAGGACACCCAGGGAAAGCCCGAGGTGGGCCCGTACGCGATCAAATGACGCTCAGAGATTGAGCTGCACCCCGACGAAGAGCCGCCGGCCGAGCACGTCGTAGTTGGCGTCGGTGGTGCCGACCGCGTTGTTGGTCAGGGTTCGGCCCACCCACGCCGGGTCCGCGTTCAACAGGTTGTCGACGCCACCGCGCAACGTCCAGTGGGACTTGAAGCTCCAGTTGCCGAACACATCGAGCTGATCGTGCGCCAGGATCGGTAGTGCCGCGGGCGAGGAGCCCGGCACGGGGTTCAGCTTCGGCAGGCGCTGCCAACGTCCGCCGATCGACAAGGGCCCTTTGCCCCAGCGCAGCGTCGAGAGGAACCGATACCTGAACGACGAGTTCTGCGCCGTGCCGGTGTAATCGACGAACGCCGCGCCGGGGAACGGCGACTCCGCGTACCGGGTCAGCACGCTGGTCTGCGCGCCCACGTTGAAGTGGCCGGCGCTCCAGTCGAGCTGGAGGTCGTAGCCTTCGTTCCGGATGGCGCCCTGGTTGACGTACTGCGCGCTGTAGCGGCGATCCGACGCGGTGTTGCCGGGAGTGCCGGGCGCGCCGGTGTTCAGGTACTCGCGTTGAATCAACGCACACGCCGCGTTGCCCGCCGCCATCTGCGCGCCCGTGTACGTTCCGGGGGTGGAGCCGACGGTCGGGTTGTAGGCGGCGTCGAGGCATTGCTGATACACCGCGTCGTGCCCCGGCACGGCGATCGCGTGGTCGAGCTCGATGCGATACCAGTCGAGCGAGATCGCGAGGTGTCGCGCAAACTTCGGGCTCAGCACGACCCCGGCCGTCCGCGTGTCGGCCCGCTCCGGCGCCAGGGCCCGGTTGCCCTGGCGGATCGCGACGTCGAACGGGTAGTAGCCCGTGCCGCCGAACACGTTGTACGCATAGTCGTCGGCGCTCGGCGTGCCCGGGACGTAGAAGGTGGCCGGCGCGCCCTCCCTCGTCATGAGGTACTGGCAGAGCGTCTGCACGTTCAGCCGGTGCGGGTTGCCCGCGCGATTGCCCCAGGCTTGCGTCAACGAAGTGCCGTTCACGATCCAGTTGCCGCAGGGGTCCGTGCCGGCGACGAGCGCGCTCGCTGCGGTCGGCGTGAACAGCTCCACGACGTTCGGTGCGCGCGTCGCGCGCTGGTAGCCGCCGCGCAAGCGGATACGATCGCCTGCTTTCGCCTGCCCGAGCAGCTTGTAGGTCGTTGCCGTCCCGACGGTGTCCTGGTCGGCCACGCGCACGCCCGGGTCGAGCTCGATGCGGTTCTTCCACAGCGGGACGGCGAGCTCGCCGTAGAGTTCCTTCGTGGTCGTCGTGCCCGTGACCGACACGGGCAGGGCCAGGCTCTGCACCACGTTCGGAAAATCCTGGTTCGCGTTGTAGCCCGAGTCCGGCTGGAACCAGAACTGCTCCTTGCGCTGGTCGCCGCCCACCGCGAACAGCCACGGGCCGGACTTCGTGTCGAGGAGCGTGCCGGTCATCGTTCCCTCGAAGATGTTCTGCTCGAGGTTGGTGATGGAGTTCATCTGCAGGGTGACGTAGTCGAAGCAGTCCTGCGATACGGAGGGCGCGTTGTCGACGCTGCCGTCCGGATTGAAGATGGGCAGGCCCGAGGTGCAGTGACCCGCGACCCCCGACGGCACGTAGTCCGGCAGCTGAGAGACGTCGAAGCCGACGCCGTAGTGGTTCGCATTGAAGAGATTCTGCAGCCTCTGAAAGCTCGGGAAGCCCTTGGGCTGGTAGGCGCTGACGCTCGTGCTGCCGTGCGCAACGTAGAGGGTCCAGTTCAGGTCGTGGCCCTTGAGGCTCAAGCGGCCGCTCAGGCCGCCGACGATCTGGTAGACGTCGCCCGTGGTGTCGGTCTCGACGCCGCCGCCTTCGAGGTAATCCAGGCCGCCGGCATAGGTCCAGGGCGCGGCCGGGTTCGCGCGCTGATTCAGCAACGCCGCGACCTCGGCCGGCACCGGATGCTGAGCGGTGCCCGGGGGAGCCTGGCCGAACAGCGGCGAGGCCGGGTCGTCGTACAGGGGGTCGTACGGGATCGTCGGCGACCAGACGCCGGAGAGATTCGAGGTGGGCCCGCGGGCGATCGTGTACGTGTTCGCGTAGTGAACCTGCGCGAACAGGTCGATGCCATCGCTCAACGCGATGTGGCTCGTGCCGAACAGCGAATAGCGCTCGAGGGAGAGCTGCAGATAGGAGTGCTCCTGGTCGTTGAAGCCGAGCGACCCGTCCGGATTGATCTTGAAGCCCGAGGCGCCGCCGAGCGGTCCCGTGTAGGGATGAGCGGGGTCCTGAGGCGCCTGCGGATTGAACACATGCCCGTTCTGGTCGATTGCGTAGCTGCCGCCGGGCGGCAGCGGAAAGCTCGCGCAGCAGCCTGCCGGCGTCACGAGCTGGGAGAGATTCGAGCTGCCGAGGTCACCGCCCATCGTGCCGGGGTCGTTCCAGCCCCGCACGACCCAATCGCGATGCTTGCCCATGACGCCGTCGCGTTTCAGGTAGTCCGCGCCGAACAGCACGGAACCCCGGCCGTCCGCGAACGACGTGCCGATCAGGCCGCTGACGTTGCTCTCGGCGCCGTCCCTTGCCTGTGTGGTGGAGGACTGCGCGTTGACCTGGATGCCCTGGAAGTCCTTCTTCAGGATCACGTTGACGACGCCGGCGACCGCGTCCGCTCCGTAGACTGCCGCGGCGCCTCCCGTGAGGATCTCGATGCGGTCGACGGCCGCCGAGGGGATCGTGTTCAGATCCACGATCAGCTGGCCGTTGGCCGGTTGCGCACGGCGTCCGTCGATCAGCACGAGCGTGCGGTTCGAACCGAGGCCGCGCAGGTTCACGGTGGCGGCGCCGGGCGCCGCGTCCGCCTGCGGAAACGGCGTCGAGGCCGCGCTCGCCTGGGACGCCGAGCCCGTGCCGGTCAAGTTGAATTGCGGCAGCTGATCGAGCGTCGCCTCCAGTCCGACGCCGGAGCGGGCGGTCAGGGCGTCTTGGTCGACGGTCACGATCGGAGTCGCGGACAGCGAGTCCCGTCTGACCACGTGCGAGCCAGTGAGCGCGATCTGGTCGGGGCCGCCCTGAGTCGGTCCGGGCTGGGCGGAGACTTCGTCTCCTGAGCCTGCGCCCAGCATGAGGACGCCGGCCAGCCACAGGGCGGTTCCGCCGGGCGCGGGCTCGAACAAGCGGAGCGGCTCCTTGACTCGCCGTCGCTCCAGCTCCCGGAGCTTCGATGCGTCCTGCTTCAGAACTTCGGCTGACTCCTGTCCCCAACGGAGCATTGATAGACCCTATCGGCAAACGTCCACGTGCCAGCCACTCGATCGAGTACACCCGTCCGCGCCGACGCCGCACCGGCTGCGCCGGCGCCGAGCGACAACCAGAGCACACCCTTGTGTTTGAATCGCGCGGTGATCTTGTCTTGCTCGAACGTCACGTCGGACGTAACGGCAGACCCGTCCTTTCCGTGGCGAGTGGACCATGCCATCTTGCCGTAGATGGAAAAGGTTTTCGCGGCCTCGTCGAAGTGAATGGTGACCTGGCGGCTATCGTTTTCCGAATCGTTGTTGACGCAGGTCAGCACCGTCTCGGCGGCCTGCGCCCCGAGCGACAGAGTCACAGCGAACAGCATCAGAAGAGTCTTCATTGCCCGGTTCTCCCAAGAAAGACTGTGGACCATGGATCGTCGCCCGTAGCGCCACTCCGGTGACTATACTAAATGCACCTGGACGTCCCGCAGTGTCTGGAGGCAGACATAACTCGCGATTTCACTCACGGTCGCCGCAAGGCGGTCGGGTCGACGTGGTACTTCTCGCGCTCAACGCGTGACGAGCGCGCAGAGCTCGAACGGGCTCGCGACGCGTAGCCGCTGATAGGCGCGCTGCCGGTACGTCAGCACGGACGTCCTGGCGATGCCGAGATCGAGCGCCGTCGCTTCGACGCTCATGCCGAGCGCCGCGCGGGCGCAGACCTGGCGCTCCCGCGCCGTGAGGCTCGCATAGCGGCTCGCAAACCGCGCCTCGAGCTCCTCCACGGTGAGCGGTTGCGCCGCGGCTCCACGGGCACGGTTCAGGGGCAGCATCGGCAGCACGAGGCAGGCGAGGCTGATCAGCGAGCCGAGCTCGCCGTCGGCACAAGGGCCGTCGGACGCGTGGCGCAACACGTTGATGCCGCGCCAGGTATCCGCGCCACGCTGCACGATCGAGATCCTCTCGACGATGCCGGCGTCGTCGAAGAACCGGCGGCGGAAGCCCGGCGAGGCAATGTCGGACGGGCGCACCCTCTGCAGCGCCACATCGCTGTGCCGCGGTGCGGCGCAGAACGCATCGCCGACGGGATCGGAAGGCAGATACCAGCGCTGGTACGCCGGCAGCAGCTCCGCGAGCCCCGGCTCGCCGAAGAAATACTGCAGCTCGGTGTGCTCGCGGCCCGTGGCCTCGAACAGATACAGACGACGTGCGCCGGCCGTGAGCGCCAGCACGCAATCGCGAACGGTGGCACCGAACCCTGCGGTGCCGATCCCGGCCAGCAGCTTCTCGTACACCGCGCCCATGGACGTGGGCGCGCGCCAGTCCTCGATTCTCCTGATGTCTGACAAGGTGTCTTCCCCCGGGGCACACGGCCGGCGGCCGCTCGGATCTATGGTGCCCGTTTCGGTCGGCGCCGTCTCGGTGCCGGCGGGGTGCGTGTCCTCTGGGCAGAGGACGTGCCCGGCGGTGACCGCGCGCTAGATTTCGGGTCTTCCGGCCCGGAGTTGGAGAGAAGGCATGCTGCCCGGCAACAAGGTCATCATCACGGTCGCCATCAACGGTGGCATGCAGCAGGACCGCGAGGGCGCGGTCATTCCGAAGCAGCCGGCGGAGATCGGCGAGGCGGCGGCGCGCTGCTTCGAGGCGGGAGCCGCGATGGTCCACGTGCACGCGCGCGGGCCGGACGGCAGGAACAGCGGCGACCGCAAGATCTACGCGGAGATCATCCGTCAGATCCGCGCCCGCTCGCCCATCCTGATCCAGACGACCAACGGCATCGGCGTGCGGCGCGACCCGGCCACGGGCCAGTTCATCTGGCCGACGGACGCCGAGCGGCTCGGCCTGTTGAACCTCGATCCGCAGCAGGATCTGTTCGGCATCGCGGCGGGCTCGGCAGACTTCTACAACCCCGAGGGTGGCTACCCCGAGGAAGTGCCGTACGTGAACTCGCCGGCGCTGCTGCGCCAGACCATCAAGGCCGTGTACGAGAAAGGCTCGGCGCTCGAGTACGAGGTGGTGGAAGCGAGCTCGCTGCACCGGCTGCTGCGCTACGCGAGCGAAGGGCTGTTCGACCGCGATCGCGACAATGTGTGGCTGCTGCACGGCGGCGGCTTCGGCGCCACGCCGCCGGTCGCGCGCAACGTGCTGTTCGCGATCGACGAGGGCCTGCGGCTGTTCCCGAAAGCCATCTGGGGCGTGACGGCCACCGGGCGCGACATGTTCAGGATCGTCACCCTGGGCCTCTCGCTCGGCTGCGACCTCGTGCGCGTGGGCTTCGAGGACGGTATCCACCTGCCGGACGGCAGCGTGGCCCGCGACAACAGCGACATGGTCCGCGCCGCCGCGCGCATCGCAGCGATCTACGGCCTGCAGCCTGCGACGGTGCAGGAGGCCCGCGCCCGGTTCCGGATCTAGGCGGCCCATGGCGCGGCCAGCCGTGCTCGTGGCGACTCCGTTCCTGCTCGAGAGGCGGGCTCTGTGGGCCGATGGGTACGACCTCGTGGAGCCGCGGGATCTGGACGCGAGCGGTATCGCCTCCACGATCGAGGCTCTCGTCTGCAGCGGCGACGCACTCGACTCGGGTCTCGTGAATGCGCTGCCGAATCTCGAGCTCGTCGCGTGCTTCTCGACCGGGTATGCCGGCATCGACCTGGCGCACCTGCGCTCGCGCGGCATCGCGCTAACGTCGGCGGCCGGAGTCAATGCACACGACGTGGCGGATCATGCCATCGCGCTGCTGCTCGCGGCGTGGCACGGCGTGGTGCCGGCGGATCGGTCCGTGCGTGCCGGGCGGTGGCGCGACGGGCTCCCGCCGCGCCCGTCCCTGCGCGGCAAGCGCGCCGGCATCGTGGGGCTCGGGCGCATCGGGCTCGAGATTGCGCGCCGCGTGGAGGCGCTCGGTCTGTCGGTGCGCTGGTGGGGGCCGCGCGCGAAGCCCGGCGTCCGCTATGAGCGTGCGCCGAGCCTCGTGGACCTGGCCCGCGGCAGCGACGTGCTGCTCGTCGCGAGTCGCGCGATTCCGGCCAATGCGCGGCAGATCGACCGCGAGGTGCTCGCGGCGCTCGGCCCGAAAGGGTGGCTCGTCAACGTGTCGCGCGGCTTGCTCGTCGACGAGCAGGCGTTGGTCGAGGCGCTGACGACGCGCGGCATCGCCGGCGCGGGGCTCGACGTCTTCGCCGACGAGCCGCCGGACGCGCGCGTCTTCGGCCGCTTCGACAACGTGGTGCTGAGCCCGCATATCGCGGGGTACACGGCCGAGGCCGGTGCCGCGATGTTCGGCCAGTTGCGCGAGAACCTGCGGCGGCACTTCGCGGGCGAGCCGCTGCTGACGCCCGTCGAGGATGCGCCTGCGTAGCGCGGAAGCCTAGTCGGCGAACCCCGGCGACGTGGTCTCGAGCATGCGGACGAGGGCCGTCCACTCGCGGTCGATCACGGAGTCGCCCCCCTCGAAGGCCTTCGCCATGACGTGGCAGTCATCGATGCTCGGCCATACGAGCTCGGCCGCGGGATCGCGGCACTGGGAGAGCGTCGCGACCTGCATCCTGCAGGCGCGCTCGAGGTAATACATGCGCGAGAAGCACTCGCGCACGGACTTGCCGACGACCAGCGGACCGTGATTGCGCAGCATCAGCACGTCGCCGGCGCCGAGCGCCGCGGGCAGCGCGGCGCGCTTTTCGGCCGTGTCGAACAGGCCGCAGTAGTCGAGGTAGCCCAGCTTGCCGTAGAACCGCAGCGCGTGCTGGCTCAGCGGCAGCAGCCCGTCACGGTAGTTGGCGACGGCGATCGTGGCCTCGCTGTGCGCGTGCATCACGCACACGGCGTCGCGCCTCGCCGTGTGGATGGCGCTGTGGATCGCGAAGCCGCCTTTGCTGATGCCGAGTCCCGAAGAGTCGGCGAGGATCCGGCCAGCGACGTCGCACTTGACCATGCTCGAGGCGCGCGCCTCGCCGAACAGGTGTCCGTACGGCAGCTGCAGGAACTGCTCGGTCTCGCCGGGCACCCGGACCGAGATGTGCGTATGGATCAGATCGGTAATCCCGAGCCAGTCGAACAGCCGGTATGCGATCGCGAGGTCCCTGCGCACGGCGCGCTCGTCGGCCGTGTACGACGCCTCGCGCACCGTTCCGGGAGACGGGGCCATGATGTTGCCGGGCGATGCGGCGTCGTGCTCGAGGTTCACGGCGTGCCTGCTCAGAGCTCGAGCTTCGCGCCCTGCTGGATCCTGCGCAGCAGCGCCATGGCGCTCAGCGCGCGCGGCAGACCCGCATACGGAATCGTCTGCAGGATGACCTCCTTCAGCTCCTCGTCCGTGAAGCCCACGTGATGCGCGTGCTTGAAGTGGATCGCGACGCCGTGCGCGCCGATCGCGATCAGGATGGCCATGCAGATGAGCTCGCGCTCGCGCAGCGACAGGCCGGGTCGGGCCCAGATCGTGCCGAAGTTCGCCTCGGAGATGATTCGCCAGAGGTCCTCGTCGAGCTCGCGCACGCCTTCGTTCTGCCCCCAGCCGAGCTGCTCGATGATGGCCAGTCCGGCTCGCTCGCGTTCGGTCGGTGTCTCGTCCATGCACGACGTCCACTTTCTCGGGTCGGAGCAGCGTAGGGCGAGGGGCACGAACCGTCTGTCCACCGCCCGAAGGACACGCGCGACCTTTCGTGCCGCGGCGCGCCGTGTCCTCTGGTGAGTGGACCGGCGCGCGGGGCCGATCTGCTAGAAAACTGCGGATGTCGTCCGCAGAAGCGAATCTCACGTCCGCAGCCGCACTGTCCGCGTCGCACCCGCAGTCGGAGGAGCGGCTGTCGAGGGCCGTGCTCGTCCTGATCGCGATCTGCTCGCTGGTGTATTTCCTCGACGGACTGATTCACTCGATCCTGGGCCCCCTGGCGCCGCAGATGGCGCGCTCGCTGAGTCTGACCACCGCGGAGCTCGGGCCGATCTTCTCGGCCAACCTCGTGGGGCAGTGCATCGGGCTCGTCGTGTTGCCGCTGTTCGTCGAGCGCATCGGCCAGAGGGGTATCGTGCTCGTGTCGCTGCTCGGATTCGGGCTTGCGCAGAGCGGCTCCGCGCTGGCGGACGGGGCGACGTCGCTGTTCGTCTGGCGGCTCGTCACGGGCGTATTCCTCGGCGGCTGCCTGCCGAGCTGTCTCGCGATCGTCACCGAGATCTCGCCGCCGAAGCGGCGCGGGCTCGCGATCATGACCATGTTCACGGGGTACGGGCTCGGCGCCACGGTCGCGGGGCTCGTCGCCGCCGCGTTCGCGGGAGTCGGCGGGTGGCGGGCGGCCATGGTGGGCGTCGGCGCCGTGTGCGGCGTGGCGGCGATCGTCGCCTGGGTCTGGCTGCGCCTGCCGCCGCGGCACGCTGCCGTGCGCGGCGTGAACGAGCCGGACCCGGCGACCAACGTGCTGCGCATCGTGTCGCCGCGGTACGTCGTCGGCACGCTGATGCTGTGGCTGCTGTTCATCTCGATGCTGACGATCAGCTATTGCCTGAACTCGTGGTTGCCCACGCTGCTGGTAGAAGTGGGGCGGGATCAGAGCTTCGCGGCGCTGTCGGTCTCGATCTTCTCGCTCGGCGGCATCATCGCGGCGCTCGGGGTCGGCGTGCTGATCGACCGCTTCGGCGCGAGTCGCACGCTGGTCTCGTTCCTCGCGGTCTCGACGGCGCTGTTCTTCGCGATCGGTCAGGTGCTCGCGACTGCATCGGCGACGGCGCTCATGGTGCTGCTCGCCGTGTGCGGGTTCTTCGTGCTCGGCGCCTATGGCGGCGTGAACGTGGTGCTCGCGAGCTACTACCCCGCCGACCTGCGGGCGGCGGGCATCGGCTGGACGAAGAGCGTGGGGCGCGTCGGCACGCTGGTCGCGCCCGTGCTCATCGGGCTCGGCCTCGGCGCCGGCGTCATGGAAACGACGATCATGTCGCTGTTCGCGGTGCCCGCGTTCGTCGCGGCAGCGTGCGTCGTTGTGATCGCGATCGCCGCGCGGCGCGCGGGCTGAGGTCAGCGCGTCAACGCACGGAGCCCGTCGGCGCCGGCACGATGCGCTGATCGATGGCGCCGAAGACGCTGCGGCCCTCCGCATCGAGCATCTCGATGCGCACGCGATCGCCGAAGCGCATGTACTCCGTGAGCGCACGGCCGTGGTCCGCGAGCTCGATCGCACGCCGCTCGGAGATGCACGCGGACCCGGCCGTGCGGTAGTCGGGGCTCGAAACCGTTCCGGAGCCGATGATCGTGCCGGAGCTCAGGTTCCGCGAGTAAGCCGCGTGCGCGATCAGCTCGTGGAAGCCGAAGCCCATCGCGCCGGCGTCCGGGCGCCCGAATTCCCGCCCGTTCCAGCTCACGTGCATCCTGAGGTGGACGCGGCCGTCGTGCCACGCCGAGCCCAGCTCGTCCGGCGTCACTGCAACCGGGCCGAAGCTCGTGGCGGGTTTCGCTTGGATCCAGCCGAAGCCGGTCTGCATTTCCGCGAGCGCGAGCGAGCGCAGGCTGACGTCGTTCGCGAGCATCAGCAGCTTGACGTGGCGAAGAGCGTCCGCAGCGGGCGTCCCCATCGGCACGCGGTCGATCACGATGGCGATCTCGGCCTCGAAATCGACGCCGTCGGCTTCCGACGGCAGAGGCACGTCCTCCCGGGCGCCGATGAAATCGTCGGAGCCGCCCTGGTACATCAGCGGCCGCGTGAGCCGGCCCTCGATGGGCGCGTGGCCAAAAGCGCGCGCCATGAGCTCGCCATGCGTGTGGAACGCCGATGCGTCTAGCCACTGCCACGTGCGCGGCAAGGGCGGCGCGAGCCCGTCGATGGGCAGATCGAAAGCGCCGTCGCAGACCTCATCGTTCAGAGCGCTCGCGAGCGCTCGCAGGCGCGGCTCGACCGCATTCCAGGATTCGAGGGCGGTGAGCAGGGTCGGGGCGATGCCGGTTGCACGGACGGCACGACGCAGGTCTGCGGACACGACCACGAGTCGCCCGTCAGAGGAACCGTCCCGCAGCGTCGCGAGCTTCATGGCGGTAATGGCCCGTGACGGGCAGTGCGTGCGGTCATGCGGTCAGCAGTCGAGCACGGCAAACGCGAAGAGGGTTGGGCTCACGGTCGTCGCTTCTCTCTGGAGCGCCCTGGATTCTAGCGTTCGATCGATCCCGTGTGTGTCAGTCGCCCGGATGACAGTGGCTGCCTCCGAAGGGGCGGGCGGGTGACCGAAGTCTGTAGAATGGCGCCCGATGCGAGGGGCTCACCCTTCATCACGTATCAATTCGATGTGGGGGCCTCGGTTCAGATGTTTCAGGCGGTGAATTCGGTCGTGATCGTGGGCGCCGGGAGTGCCGGGTGGCTGACAGCGCTCGTGTTGAGTGCCTATTGCCCGTTCGTGAAGATCAGGCTCGTGCGGCCGCACGAGAACAAGCCCATCGGTGTCGGCGAGTCGACCCAGCCCGACCTGCCCATGCGCCTGCTCGCGGGCGGCGTGGACCTCGCGGACTTCTGTGTGCAGTGCGAGGCCACGATGAAATGCGGCATCTTCTACCGCAACTGGAACGTCGTCGGCGACCACTACTGGCATCCGTTCACGTCGCTGGCGGACACCGGCCCGTACACGGCGGCGCATCACTACCAGCAACTGATCCTCGAGGATCCGCAGCGGTACACGCACGCCAACTACTACGCGAGCGTGCACACGTCGTACGATACCTGCGTCAAACGCAATCTGATCGCTCCCGAAGCCGCCACGGCCCTGCACGTGGACGCGGTGAAGCTCGCGCTCTACCTCGAGCGGCACCTCACGAAGGTGGAAGTCATCGAGTCGGACCGTATGGAGCCCATCGTCAAGGACGGCAGGGTCGCCGCGATCGGTCTCGACGACGGCAAGACCGTCTCCGGGGACCTGTACGTGGACTGCACCGGCTTCTCGCGGGCCGTGCTCGGCAAGATCGCGACGCCCGCGGCCCTGGCGTACGAGGCCAACGTCAATCGCGCGGTTGCCGCCAACGTTCCGTACGTCGACGCGCAGGCCGAGTCCCACCCGTACACGCGCGCCGATGCTCACGAGCACGGCTGGACCTGGTCGATCCCGCTCGGCTCGAGAATCGGCAGCGGCTACGTGTACCACTCCGATTTCTGCTCGCCGGAGCAGGCCGAGACGAATTTCAGGGCCTATTGGGGCAACGATCGCATGCGCGACGTCACGGTGCGGCACATCTCGTTCGACCGCGAGACGTTGCGGGAGCCGTGGGTCGGGAACGTCGTCGCGATCGGTCTGGCGGCCGGCTTCGTGGAGCCGCTCGAGGCCACGGGGCTCAACTGGACCATCAGCTGCGCGGATCTGCTGAGCCGGTTCATCTCCCAGCGTTACTTCGATGGAGATTCAAGTACAAAGTATAATGCCTTGATATTGGGCTACATTTACGACGTCCAGGACTTCGTGGACGCGCACTATCTCCTGTCGTCGCGGCGGGACAGCGAATTCTGGCGCTACCAGACCTCGCGCAAGTTCCCGGAGCGGCTCATGCACCGCCTGGCTGTCTATGCGGCGGAGATGCCGAACGCGTCCAACCGGGTCAAGAGCTTTGCGTGGGCGTTCAACGAAGTGTCCTGGCTCGACATCCTGAACGGGTACGGGTTCAAGTACGCCAGGGTGGACGCGGGTCCCGAGCAACGTGCCAAGGCGCAGCGCGCGCTACAGCAAATCGCCGCGGCGCCGAGGCAGGGCGTCGACCCGCGCAATTTCACGCCTGTCGGCTCAGGCGCGCAGAGCCCTGGCATCCGCGTGGCGCCCGGCGCGCCCGGGCGCTAGTGACAGAACCGCCCATGGCCTCCAACGACCATTCGGGCTCCAACGCGCTGGCCCGCGCCGAGGCGCTCGATGCGCAGGGGCGTCACGACGACGCCATCAACGAGCTCGCCATGGCGGCGCAACGGGGCGACGTCGAAGCTACGACGCAACTGGCCAAACGGATCATCGTCGGTGACCGGGCGCCGCGGCTGCGGCCCCAGGGCATCGGCCTGCTCCGCGATGCCGTCAGTCAGGGTGGGGCGGAGGCCGCCGACCGGCTGGCGGTGATCGTCGCGGCAGGCGCCGACGGGCCGCCGGACTGGCGTGCCGCCGTCCGGCTGCTGGGGCTCGCGGCCGAGCGAGGGTGGGCGCCTGCGCGTGGCCAGCTCGAGGTGCTGGCGTCGATGCTGGGTAACGCGGCTGCAGCCGTGGGAGTCGAGGGGGACACGCGCGCGAGGGCGGCGCAGCTGACCAGGCTGTTGGGTGACGAGCCTGGCCTGCGGCAGCTGCTCGTGCCGGGGGGCGGCTCCGTGTTGTACGCCGATCCCCGCATCTGCCTGTTCCCCGGCTTCGTGACCCCGGCGGTCTGCGCGTGGCTGATCGAGCGCTCCCGGGGCCGGCTCGAGCGGGCTCGTGTTTATGACGCCGCGAAGCAGACCGACTTCGTGGACTCGTCGCGAACCAACTCGGCCGCGATCTTTCACGGCATGGACGCCGACCTCGTGCACCTGATGGTGCAGGCGCGGATGTCTGTTGCGTGCGCGCAACCCATCACTCACATGGAGGCGCCGACAGTGCTGCACTACGGCACTGGCGAAACTATCGGCCATCATTACGACTTCGTGGACCCCGCGCATCCGAACTACGCCGAGGAAATTCGGCGTTCTGGTAATAGAATCATTACCTTCCTCGTTTATCTTAATGTGGGCTATGAGGGCGGAGAGACCGATTTTCCGCGGCTCCCGTTCCGCCACGCAGGCCAGCTCGGCGAGGGCCTGTTCTTCGTGAACACGCTGCCCGACGGCCAGGCGAACCTCCGGACCCTGCACAGCGGTCTGCCGCCGGCGCGCGGCGAGAAGTGGGTGTTCTCGCAGTTCATCCGGAACCGGTCTCAGCTTTAATCCGCTCGCTTTTCGTCCCGTAGTTGAGTTTTGTTGTGCTTGAAGCACCGCACGTTGTCCCACAGACTACGCGCCGCTACGTGTGTATGCCGGGCACAACAGCCGGACGTGCGCGCGTGGTCGTTCATAAGTTTCAGCGCGGCGGGATACGCGCATTCACAACCTCGAAGGGGGTCTCTGCACCAATGGCCAAATCAAAATTGCCAACCATCAATCGCACGCACATGACCGTCCTGGCATCGACCATCTCGGCGATCCTGGGCACGGCGGGCGCGCCTGCGGCGTTCGCGCAGCAGCCGGCATCGTCGCTCGAAGAAGTGGTCGTGACCGGCTCGCGCATCGTTCGCCGTGACCTCGAAGCGACGAGCCCGATCATGACGGTCGACACGCAGCGGCTCGAGCAGTCGAGCACGCTCAGCGTCGAGACCATCCTGAACCAGATGCCGCAGTTCACGCCGGCGCAGACGCAGTTCAGCGCGCAGGGCGAGATCCAGACCTCGCCGGTCGGTTCGCTCGGCATCGGTTCCGCCAACCTGCGCGGTATCGGCACGAACCGCACGCTGGTGCTGATCGACGGGCGCCGCGCGCAGCCCGTGAACTCCTCGCTGATCGTAGACCTCAACACGATCCCGTCGGCGGCCATCGCGCGCGTCGAGACGATCACCGGTGGCGCATCGGCCGTGTACGGCGCCGACGCCATGGCGGGCGTCGTCAACTTCGTGTTGAAGGACAACTACCAGGGCATCTCCATGGACGCCCAGACGGGCGTGACGGAGGCCGGTGACGGGCAGGAGACGCGCTTCTCGAGCCTGCTCGGCATGAACAGCTCGAGCGGCAAGTCGAACATCCTGCTCGGCGTCGAGTGGTACAAGCGCGAGGTCTCCTTCCAGAAGAATCGCGACTTCTACGTCAACGGCTGGAACGACAAGACGAACCCGGCCTCGACGTTCTTCCCGTCGATGGCGGCGTATGCCGTGGACGTTGCCAACCGGCCCACGCAGGCGGCCGTCGACCAGGTGTTCCAGCAGCAGCACGGCCTCGCGCCCGGCACGGTCAGCGTGACGACGCCCGGCCTGGCGTTCTACGCCAACCGGGACGGCACGGTGTTCGCGCGCGGCTCGTCCGGTCAGACGTGGGGCTTCGACAACTCGCAGCTGAACCAGCCGTACACCGGCGACGGTTTCTACGGCCTGGTCCGCAACGCGGACGGTTCGCTGCAGCAGATCTACGAGGATGGCGCGCTGTCCTCGCCGATGACGCGCCGTTCGGCGTTCGGCAAGGCGCACGTCGACATCAACGAGCACCTGCGTGCCTTCGTGCAGGCGAACTTCGCCCGTACCGAGGTGCAGACGTTCTCGGCCGGTCCGCCGCCCGCCGTGGGCGCCGCGTGGGGCGGCTCGATCCCGAACGTTCCGAACTCGGCGCTCCCTTCGGGTCTGCAGACCCTGTTGGATTCCCGCGCAACGCCGTCGGCCAATTGGCAGCTGAACCGCGGCCTCGACTTCCTGGGGCAGTTCGGCCCGACGAACAGCAGCGATACGTACCAGGTCATGGCGGGCCTCGAAGGCTCGCTGAAGAACCGCGACTGGACGTGGGAAGCCTACTACTCGAGCGGCTCGACGAGCGCCATCAACGTCTACTACGGCCTGCCGTCGGTCTCGCAGTGGAAGCTGCTCGTGGCGGCGCCGAACTTCGGCAAGAACGCCACGATCACGGGCGTGAACGGCGTGTCCTTCGGCAGCAACTACCAGATTACCTGCCAGAGCGGCCTGCCGATCTTCTCCGGCACGACGGCCACGACGAGCCAGGACTGTCTCGACGGCATCCTGGGCCACTTCAAGTCCGAGACGACCGTCACGCAGGACATCCTGGAAGGCAACCTGCAGGGCAAGATCACGGACATGAAGGCGGGCGAGCTGCGGTTCGCCGCGGGCGCCAGCAACCGCCGGAACTCGTTCGTCTACGAGCCAAGCAACCCGCAGTCGTCGGTGTTCTCGTATCCGCTCGGCCTGTTCGTCTCGAACTCCTCGAGCGGTAAGCTGGAAGTGTCCGAGGTCTACGGTGAGCTGTCGATTCCGGTGGCCAAGAAGCTAACGGTCGACCTCGGCTACCGCTACTCGGACTACGACACCGCGGCGGGCGCGGTGGGCACGTACAAGACGCAGTTCGACTGGGCGGCGACCAAGGCCATGCGCGTGCGTGGCGGTTTCAACCTGGCGAGCCGCGCACCGAACACGGCCGAGTTGTTCCAGGCCGCGACGACGATCTTCGAGACCACGTTCTCGAGCGGTGACCCGTGCGGCGCAAACACGCTGGCGACGTGGGGTAACCTCGCGAGCAATCCGAACCGTCTGAAGGTGCAGCAGCTCTGCGCGGCTCTGATCGGCAACAATACGTCGCTGTTCGGCGCGCCGGGCAGCGCGGAAGCCAATACCTTCAACGCAACCGCGGCGCCGTTCACCGGCATCAACGGTGTGCAGCGCGGCAACCCGGATGTGCGTACCGAGGAGGCGAAGACCTGGACTCTGGGTCTCGTGTTCCAGCGGCCGGGCAATCTGCAGGGTCTGACGGCGTCGATCGACCTGTACAGCATCAAGATCAACGATGCGATCGGCACGTTCAACGGCTTCCAGATCTACAGCAAGTGCTTCAACGCCGACGGGCTGTCGAACCCGAGCTACTCGCTCAACGACCCGGGTGGCTTCTGCGCGTTGATCAACCGTGACGCCGGCACGGGCGGCGTGGGCACGGTCCAGGAGCGCTACCTGAACGCGGGCATCATCGACAC
>DASZSB010000083.1:0-12664 GCA_035548835.1 Gammaproteobacteria bacterium
GCCGGCGGCCCCCGCAGCGGCGGCGGCGCCGCCCGCCGCGCGGGCGCACGCCCCTGCCCCGCCGCCGGAGATCGTGCCGATCGTCGTGGTGCAGATCCGCGGCTTCGAAGGCCGCCCCGCGACGTT
Organism: Gammaproteobacteria bacterium; assembly: GCA_035548835.1. Taxonomy (GTDB): domain Bacteria; phylum Pseudomonadota; class Gammaproteobacteria; order Steroidobacterales; family Rariloculaceae; genus FEN-1219. The sequence goes on from DASZSB010000083.1 coordinate 127, forward strand.
CGTGACGGACAAAGGCGAGCTCTGGATCCAGACGGACAGCCAGCGCCAGCTGCCGAACGCGCCGTTCAAGGCGAAGATCAGGCCGGGTGCCATGAGCAGTTACTTCCTGGTGCCCGACGACTACGGGCACTCGTACCGCGTCCGGCCGGGGCCGTAACGACGGCTACTGTCGGAAGTGCTGCTCGAGCTTGTTGAGCTCGAACAGATCGCGGTAGTAGCTGTCGGGATCGCAGCTCGCCTGCTCGCCGAAGTCGACGGCGTCGTCGCGCGCGGAGCCGCGCTGGCGCACCAGCGGCTGCGTGTAGTAAGGGTCGTAGATCGTCATCGTGCGGTCGATCGACAGCCGATCCTTCGCGAGCTGGTAGCGCTCCACGATGCGCGTGCCCTCGCCCTTCATCGGCAGGCCGGAGCCGTCGAGCCAGCCTGGCGAGAGATGCGTGGTCTCGATCACGAGCGCGTCGCCCTCCCAGTGCCCGACCGAGTAGCCGAGGGACGTGTCCGGCGTGTCGGCCGGCGCGCTGCGACCGTCCATCCAGATGCGCCGCACGCTGTTCTGCTCGACGTACAGGAACACGTAGTGGGAGCCCGCGTCGACGATCTCCATGTTGTACGGCGCACCGAACAGGCGCGGCAGCCCCATCGCGAGGCAGCGCAGCGCCGGGTCCTGGTAGTGATCCGTCCTGCCGAACACCGCGCGCCCTTCCGCCGTGAACGGCGTCGGCTTCGGCGTGAGATCGTCCACGGTCACGCGGAACTTGTAGCTGTTGCGCCAGGGGCCGGTGATGTCGACGGGGTACGTCTTGCGCGCGTTGCCGTACCCATAGTTCTTGCCGGCCGTGGCGTGCACCTGATTCGGATCCGGCTGATTGCCGTCGCCGCGACCGGTCAGGAGCTTGATGCCGTCGGCTCTCTCGATCGCGCGCACGTACAGCTTCTGCGCGCCGTTGCGGCCCACCTGTCCCGACACCTTGAGCTCGTCGCCGACCTTGACGGTGTCCTGCTTCCAGCCGAGCGCCATCAGCGCCGTGACGCTCGAAGCCTGCAGCTCCCATTCCTGGGTCGCGCCGCCGACCTGCGTCTGCAGGCGGTAGCGGACGTGCGGGTTCGCCCACCACACCTGCGTGACGGTGCCGCGCAGCTCCGCCGTCTTGTCGGCCTCGAACTCGGCCGAGAACGAGTGATGCGCGGCCGCCGGCCGCATCAGCAGCAGCGCCAGCAGAGCCATCGAGAACCCGCGACCAGCCATCGGCACTCCCCCACACGCTCACCCACCCCAAACAAGCATACGCCGCCGCACCGGAGCCCCGAAACGGCCCTTGCATTCGTCGGCGCCGCATGGATAGTGGAGGCGGACGCCGCCGCGCGGCGCACAACCATACGACGCTGGGGGGATACAGCATGCAGAGGACGGGACGGCCGCTCGTAGCCGGCGGTTTGGCGGCTCTCTTCGCGCTCGGCGCGCACGACGCCGCGGCCCAGGCGCCCGCGATCGACCGCGACGACATCGGTGGCACGGTCATGGGCCCGGGCGGCCCCGAGGCCGGCGTCTGGGTCATCGCGGAAACGCACGACTTGGGCACACGCTACGCGAAGATCGTGGTCACCGACGATCAGGGCCGCTTCGTGATCCCCGACCTGCCCGCCGCACACTACGACGTGTGGGTGCGCGGCTACGGCCTCGTCGACTCGGCCAAGATCAAAGCCGACCCGGGCCAGACGCTCGCGCTCCCGGGCAACGCCGCGCCCGGCCCCGCGGCCGCCGCGATCGTCTATCCCGCCATCTACTGGTACTCGATGATCAGGCTGCCCGAGGCCAGCGAGGTCTCGTTCCTGCCGGGCGGGCTCAATCAGTACGTCGCCTCGATCAAGAACCTGTCGTGCGTCGGCTGCCACCAGATCGGCCAGCTTGCGACGCGCACGCTGCCGCCGGCGTTCGAGAGCTTCCCGACCGGCCACGAAGCCTGGGTGCGCCGCATCCAGTCCGGCCAGGCCGGGGGCCAGATGCTCGCCTCCGCCATGAACCAGCTCGGCGGTGTGCCGCCGAAGTACTACGGCGAGTGGATCGACCGCGTGAAGAAGGGCGAGTACCCGAAGGTCGCACCCGCCCGCCCGCACGGCGTCGAGCGCAACCTCGTCGCGACGATCTATGACTGGGCCACCGACAAGGCCTACATGCACGACTTGAGCGGCACGGACCGTCGCCACCCGACGGTCAACGCATATGGCAAGCTGTACGGCGCGCCGGAGCTCTCGACCGACGATTTCCCGATCCTCGATCCGAAGACCATCACGGCGAGCTCGTTCCACGCCACCGTGCGCGACGCGGACACGCCGACGACGCACAGCACGCCGCCGCTGCAGCCATCGGCCTACTGGGGCACCGAGGCCATCTGGGACAGCAAGGCGAACGCGCACAACCCGATGCTCGATGAGCAGGGCCGCGTCTGGTACACGGCCGTCGTGCGTGCGCCGCAGACGCAGCCCGCGTTCTGCAAGGCGGGCTCGAGCCATCCTTCGGCGAAGCTGTTCCCGTTGAACCAGTCGGGCCGCCAGCTCGCGATGCTCGATCCGAAAACCGGCAAGTACACGTGGATCGACACGTGCTACTCGACGCACCACCTGCAGTTCGCCGAGGACGCGAACAACACGCTGTGGACCAGCGGCGGCGGCCCCGTCGTCGGCTACCTGAACCGCAAGGTGTTCGACGAGACGGGCGATGCCGAGAAGGCGCAGGGCTGGATCGCGCCGATCCTCGACACGAATGGCAACGGCAAGCGCGACGACAGCTACACAGAGCCCGGCCAGCCGATCGATCCCACGAAGGACGCGCGCATCAACGCGCAGTTCTACTCGATCATGGTGAGCCCGCTCGACGGCTCCATCTGGGGCTCCACCTACGGCTATCCGGGCTCCGTGGTGCGCATCGCGCCGGGCAGCAATCCGCCGGCCACGGCCATCGCCGAGGTCTACAACGTGCCCGCGCCGGGCTACGGCTCGCGCGGCGCGGACATCGACCGCAACGGCGTGGTGTGGGTATCGCTCGGCAGCGGCCACCTCGGTGCGTTCGACCGGCGCAAGTGCAAGGGCCCGCTGAACGGCCCGAAGGCCACCGGTGATCAGTGCCCCGAGGGCTGGACCTTCCACAGGTATCCCGGCCCCGGCTTCGTGAACCGGCCGGACGAGAGCGCGGAAGCGAGCTATTACAGCTGGGTCGACCAGCACAACACGGCCGGCCTCGGCGCGAACGTGCCGATGTCCACCGCGAATCTCTTCGACGGCGTGCACGCGCTCGTGAACAACGAGTTCGTGACGATCCGCATCCCCTACCCGCTCGGCTTCTACGCGAAGGGCTTCGAGGGGCGCATCGACGATCCGAACGCCGGCTGGAAGGGCCGCGGGCTCTGGGTGCCGAGCGGCGACCGCACGCCGTGGCTGAAGGAAGGCGGCAAGGGCACGAAGCCGCTCGTCGTGCACTTCCAGGTGCGGCCGGACCCGCTCGCAAAGTAGCGGAGCGGCGTCACGCGAGGCGGCGCGCTTCCGCGGACGACATCCCTGGAGCGGCAGACGGGTGCGACATCCCTCCGCGGAGGAAGACGTCTGCTGCGCCGGGCGCAACGCAGGTTTGAGTCAGGCGTCCGGCGGCGGCGATGCGCAGCACGCGCGTGCCACACCGGCAGGGCTTGATTTGAGCAGGCGAGCGGCTATGCTCGAACCCATGAACATCCCGGCTCGCCACTCCCTCCGGTTCAACCTCGTACCGGCAGGCCATCTGCTCCAGGGCTCGCAGCCCCGGGCGTAGCCGTTTTCCAACGCGCCGCCCGGGGTCACCACGCCCGGCGACGCGGCTCACACCGCCACCGCCTTTTCGTCCGGCTCGCCTCGCGGGCTGTTGCTGCGTTTCTTCATCAGGAGCGGAACATGCGTCCGAACACCTTGGCTGCCTCGAAGACTTTGCCGAAGATCACCCTGCGCGCCAGCGAATTCGACCAGTTGCTGACGCTGGCGGACGGGGCCGCGCCCCCGGTCGCTGCCTACCTGGCGCGGGAGCTCGGCCGCGCCTTCATCGTCGCCGACGCCGACACCGACACCGGTGCCGCGCGCATCGGCTCGCGCGTGGCCTATCGCGACGACCAGAGCGGCCGGACGCGCAGGGTGACGCTGGTGTGGCCGCCGGAGGCCGACGTGGAACGCAACCGCATCTCGGTGCTGACGTCCATTGGCGCGGCGTTGATCGGCCTCGAGGCCGGTCAGTCGATCGACTGGCCGGCGCCGGTGGGCGGTCCGCGCACGTTGACCGTGCTCGCCGTGGACGCAGGCGGCGGAGAGGACCCTGCGCCCGGACACGCGGCGTGAGGCGCCCCGAGCCTCGCGCAGATCCGATCGACGAACATCGGCCCGCGCGGCGGCACCGGAAAACAGGCAAACGCCCCGGGCGCAGAGCGCGTATAGTACGAGGGCCCGATCGCTTCCCGCGAATCTGCCGGCGTGGCTTTCACGGCGGGCGCCACGTCTGACGGCGTCCGCCTGCTCGCGGATCGCGACGCGAACGAAGCCAGAACCGCGGCGGCCATCGCGGCCGTTTCGCAAGCGGTGGCGGCCACTGCCACAGCCCGCGGCCGGCGCTACCAACGGGCACTTTCTGCACGCGACTCGGCACCCTACCGCGTCATGGACGGGGCAGGGCTCATTTGCGCTTTTAGGAGAAACGCATGTCCAATTTCAAATCGCAGGCGAAGCGCAAACGGGAGCTGGCGAAGCTCGACAAGCGCCACGCGAAGGACCAGAAACGCGCTCTGCGCAAGGCGGAGCGATCGGGAACCGAGACCGGTGCCGCGGCGGCGACGATCGCAGGCGTCGCGCGGCCGATGCCTGCTCACCCTCGGACCGTGGCGAGCACGCCTGCGGCCCCGAAGCCCCTGACGCTGGCCGAAGCGGCGGAGCGGTGGAAGAACACGAAGATCGTGACGCCGAAAAGGCGCTAGACGTCGCTGCCCGCCGGGCAGAACGTCAAATCGCGACACGCGGTGAGCGCCTCGGCAGACGCTACCGTCGCCTGTCGGCCAACGTCACGAGCGCAACTCCGGCCAGGATCAGCAGCGTGCCGCCCGTGCGCAGCACGGATGCGGGCTCGGCGAGCCGGGGCCAGAGCGTGGCACCGGCGTACACGAGCACGTAGGCGAGCCCGAGCAACGGATACGCGTACGAAAGCGGATAGCGCACCAGCACCGCGAGCCAGCAGACGAGCGACAGGCCGTACGCGGACAGACCCGCGAACGTCCAGCCGATGACCGGCGCGAGATCGCTCCACGACGCGGCCGCGAGCGCGCCGCCGCGCGCCGTGAGCGCATGCAGCTCCTGCATGCCGGCCTTCATGCCGAGCTGACCCGCGGCCGACAGCACGATCGAGCTCGCGAGCAGCGCGCGGCCGAGCCAGCGGCCCTTCGCGTCCGCGCTCACGTGCTCGCCACCAGCGCGATACCGAGCGCGATCAGCACGACGCCGGCCCAGCGACGTGCCGACACCTGCTCGCCGAGCCAGAGCCGCGACGCGGCCACGACGCCCACCGTACCGAGGCTCAGGAAGGGAAACGCGCGGCTCACGTCCATGCGGTACAACACGCCGAGCCACAGCGCCGTGCCGGCGACGATGGCCACGACTGCGCCGATGAGCTCGGGCGACAGCAGCGCGCGCAGCCATTCTCGCGGCGTGCGCGTGCCGCGCAAACGCCGCGCGGCGCCCAGCTTCTGCAGGATCTGACTGCACGCGAGCAACGCGACGGCGAAGAGCAGCAGTGCGTCGTTCATGCCGGCTCGCTCACGTCGCCGGCACGCGCCAGACGATCACGTTGCCCTTCTGCTCCCGCAGCGCGCCCGCGGGCAGCCAGGGGCGCAGATCCCGCTCGGTCGACGGCACGCACACGAGCACCACCTCGCGCCGGCCACGATTCGCCACGAGCAGCGCCGCGAACGCGGGGCCGTCGAGCAGCCGCGCCTTCGCGTCGGGGAACGAGAGGCCGTAGTCGATCTCGCCGGGGCTCACGACATAGACGTCGTCGCGCTTCAGGACCCACGCGGCCGTGCCGAACAACGGCGCGTCGGACACCACCACCGTGCCCTCCCCGCCCGCGAAGCGCGCCACGGTCGCCGCGGGCGCGAAGTTGTCGAGCGCCTGCCGCGGCAGCGCGAGCTGCAATGGCGCGAGCAGGCCCACGCCTGCCGCGGCGATGCCCGCGATCCGCGCGCCCGGCGCACGAGCCGCGATGGCCACGAGTCCGCCCGCGACTCCGCCCACGAGCGCCGCGACGAGCAGCGCAAACCGGCCGCCCTCGCCCACTCCGTACGGCGCCGCGCCGAGCGCTCCCGTCTGCGCCAGAACGACGATGCCGAGCGCCGCGAGGAACGCAACCGCGACCGCCGCGGCCCCGAGCCGCCACGCCCGCGTGTAACCCGCCGCGAAGTAGCGCTCGAGCCCCGCGGCCAGCAGGATCGACAGCGGCGCGAAGCACGGCAGGACGTAGGTCGCGAGCTTGCCCTTCGACGCGGAGAAGAACAGGAACGGCAATACGGCCCATACGGCGAGATAAGTGACGAAATCGCGATCCGCGCCGCCGCGCTTCAGGCCGGTCAGCGCCGCGGGCAGCAGCAGGATCCACGGCCAGCCGGTCAGCGGCAGGTACGCGAGGTAGTACCAGAACGGCGCCGCGTGCTGCGCGTCGTCGGCCGTGAAGCGCTGCACGTGCTCTACCCAGAAGAAGTAGCGCCAGAAATCCGGCTCGCGCAGATGCACGAGCACGGACCATGGCAGCGCGACCACGGCGGCCATCGCGATCGGCCACCACGGCGAGACCGCGAGCTCGCGCCAGCGCCTGCCCGCGGCGAGATACGGCGCCGCCACGACGACCGGGATCGCGAGCGCGAGGAACCCCTTGACCAGGAACGCCGCGCCGCAGGCGGCCCCGCACGCGATCAGCCACGCGCGTCGCTGCGCCCCCACGCTGCGCAGCGCGACGTAGTACGCGGCGAGCGCAGCCGTCAGGAACAGCGCGAGGAACGCGTCGAGCAGCGCGAACGTGCCCACCCCGGCCACGAGGAACGTCGTGAGGAAGATCGCCGCGGCCAGCACGGCCGTCGGCGCGCCGAGGAAACGGCGCGCGAGCAGGAACACGATCAGCGCCGCGAGCCCAGTGGCGAGCGCGACCGGCAACCTGACGGCAAAGGCGTTCTCGCCGAGCAGGCCGATCGAGATGGCGTTCAACCAGTGGCCGAGCGCGGGCTTCTCGAAATAGCGCACGCCGTTGAAATGCGGCGATACCCAGTCGCCGGAGGCGAGCATCTCGCGCGCGACCTCCGCGTAGCGGACCTCGTCGGGGCTCGCGAGCGGCCGCACGGGCAGCGGCAGGATGTAGAGCAGCACGTACAGCGCGAGCAGCACGACCGCCGCGCGCCCCACCTTTGAATCCGTGTCGAGCGTGGCCGTCATCGCAGCCGGGCTCAATGCGCGAGCGCCGAGCTCTGCCAGCAGACGTCACCCTCGCGGCCCGGGATCGGCGCGAGCGCGATCGGCTCGCGCGGCAGCTCGCCGCCGAGCAGCGCCTGCAGCGGCACGGGCCGGATGCCACGGCGCTTGCACTCCGCGAGGAACGCGTCGAACAGCGGCGCGCACACGCGGCCTTCGACCTCCGCGTGGATCGTCAGCACGTTGAGCCGGCCCGGGCGCACCTGCTCGAGCAGCCAGTCGTTGTAGGTCGCATCGCTCACGCCGCCGCGGCCGACGACCTCGTCGTACGTCGGCAGCGTGACCGGAACCTGCGGCGCGAGCGCGCGCCCCGCAACGGTCGGCACGAACACGCTGCGGCCGCGGCAATCGCTGTTGTAGCGAAAGCCGAACTTCTGCTTCGCCTCGAGCACGCGCTCGTTGCAGATCCATCCCGCCGCCGCGGAGCAGTCGGGCTTGCGCCCCACTGCGTCAGCGAACGCCGCGACGCCGGCGGCAATCTCGCGCTCGAGCGCGTCCGGCGCCATGCCGAGCGCGCGTGCCTGCCAGCGATGATGGTCCCAGGCGTGCAGCCCCACCTCGTGACCGGCGTCGGCCGCGGCGCGCAGCACGTTGCCGAGATTCGCCGCGATCCGCCGCCCCGGCCACAGCGTGCCCGCGAGCAGGATGTCCCAGCCGTACAGGCTCGCCGCGCGCGAGCGCAGCATCTTGGCCAGGAACTGCGGCTTCAGCAGGCGCCAGAGGTGTCGGCCCATGTTGTCGGGCCCCACCGCGAAGAAGAACGTGGCTTCAACGCCATGCCTGGCCAGCGTCTCGAGCAGCCGCGGCACGCCTTCGCGCGTGCCGCGAAACGTGTCGACGTCGATCCGCAGGCCGAGGTCGGTCATCAGACGTCCGTGTCGGCGCGGCGGCGCGCGCTGGCGGGAACGCCCGGCGCGCCCGCCGCGCCGACGTCGACACCGTTGGCCGCCAGGTGATCGCGCAGGAAGTAATCGAGCGTCCGATCGACGGATTCCTCGAGCGTGATCACGGGATTCCAGCCGAGCACCTGGTTCGCGTTGCGGATGCTCGGGCGCCGATGCGTCACGTCCTGGTAGCCGTCGCCGTAGTACGCCTTGCTCTCGATCTCCTTGATGCCGGCCAGCGGCGGGAAATGCGAGCGCAGCGGATGGCGTTCGAACTTCTCGACGAGCAGCTCCGCGAGGTCCTTGATGCTGGCCTCGTTACGCGGATTGCCGACGTTGAAGATGCGGCCGTCGCACTTGCCGTCCTTGTTCTCGATGATGCGGAACAGGCATTCCACACCCTCGGTCACGTCCGTGAAGCAGCGCTTCTGCCGGCCGCCATCGATCAGGAGCAGCGGCGTGCCCTCGACCAGGTTCAGGATCAGCTGCGTGATCGCACGCGAGCTGCCGATGCGCGCGGCCTCGAGCGTATCGAGACGGGGTCCCAGCCAGTTGAACGGCCGGAACAGCGTGAACTTCAGGCCCTTCGTGCCATACGCCCAGATCACGCGGTCGAGCAGCTGCTTCGACGCCGAGTAGATCCAGCGCTGCTTGTTGATGGGGCCCAGGATCAGGCGCGACTTGTCCTCGTCGAACTCGGCGTCGTCGCACATGCCGTAGACCTCGGACGTCGACGGGAAGATCACGCGCTTGCCGTACTTCACGCAGTAGCGCACGACGCGCAGGTTCTCCTCGAAGTCGAGCTCGAACACGCGCAAGGGATTGCGCGTGTACTCGATCGGCGTCGCGATCGCGACCAGCGGCACGATCACGTCGCACTTCTTGATGTGGTACTCGAGCCACTCGTGGTGGATCTGCATATCGCCTTCCACGAAGTGGAAATCGGGGTGCGACTCGAGACGGCGTATCGCGCTGTCGTTCAGGTCCATGCCGTGAACTTCGTAGTTGCCGGCCGCGAGCAGGCGCTCGCTGAGATAATTGCCGATGAATCCGTTCACGCCGAGGATCAGCACACGCGTCTTGCGCGAGCGCTTCGAGCGGCGCGACGGGCTGCCCGCGAAGTAGAGGCCCTTCACGAGGTTCATCTCGGTCGCAAGCTGCGCGCCGCTGCAGTACACGCCCCCCGGCTGCTGCGCGAAGTCGATGCGCAGCGTGCCCTGCCCGCACGCCACCTCGAGCGGCGAGGCATTCACGATCGTGCCGGGTTTCGCGTCCGTCGAGCGCGGCAGGGCCTCCGCGGCCCACACCAGCACCTTCGCGGAACGCGCGTGCGTGAACGCGCCGGGATACGGTTTCGTCACCGCGCGCACGAGGTTCGCGATCTGCGCGGCGGATTTCTGCCAGTCGATCTCCCCGTCCTTCGGCTGGCGGCGGCCGAAATACGTGGCCGCGGCTTCGTCCTGCGGCGTGCGCGGCGCCGTGCGGCGCAGGATCTGCGGCAGCAGCTCATCGAGCAGCGGCTTTGCAGCTGCCGCAAGCTTGCGGTTCAGCGTGGCCGCGTCGTCGGTCGGCGCGATCACGACGCGATGCTGGCCCACGATATCGCCGGCATCGGCCTTCTGCGTCATGTGGTGCAGCGTGACGCCGGTTTCGGTCTCGCCGTTCAGAATGGCCCAGTTCGCCGGCGCGCAGCCGCGATACTTCGGCAGCAGCGAGCCGTGCAGGTTGAACGCGCCCACCGTCGGGATCGCGAGCAGGTCCGCCGACAGCAGCTTGCGGTAGTAGAACGAGAACAGCACGTCGGGCTTGAGCTCGCGGATGCGCGCCAGCCACAGCGGATGGTTCACGTCCTCGGGCGCGAGCACGGGCAGCCCCTTGCGCGCCGCGAGCTCCGCTACGGAGCGGAACCACACGTTCTCGTTCTCGGCGTCGGCGTGCGTGACGACCGCGACGATCTCGTAACCGTGCGCCAGCAGCGCCTCGATGCCGACGCAGCCCATTTCGTGATACGCAAAGACGATCGCACGCATTCTCTTCTCCATCCTAGTCGGCCACACGGGCCATCGAGAGCCGCACCGGCTGCGGCATCGTTTCATCCGGGTTTGCGGCCGCCGGCGGGTCGGCGCCACGGCACCAGAACGCCATGTAGCGCTCCGGACCGAACAATCGAGCCGACTTGCGCTCGTACGGCGCCGGCAGCGTGGGCGCCGTACGCCCCGCCTCGTTGTTCTGCACGAGCACGCACAGCGGCTGGCGCGCGGCCAACTCCGAGATATCGGCCAGCACTACGCGCCGCTCCGTCACGAACGGCACGATGCCGTTGACGCTCTCGTCGACGTCGCCGACGAGTACCACGGGCTCGCCCGGGGCCAGGCGCCGATCGAGGTCGCGCAGGAACGCCGACATGTTGCGCTCCGGCGCCGCGAGGTACACGACCACGACCACGAGCCCCACGACACTCGCGGTCGCGAGCGCACCCAACGCACCGAGTGCCGCCTGCGCGCGGCCGCGGTAGGCGAAGATCGCGCTCGCGCCGGTCAGCAGCGCGATGATCACGAGCGTCGCGACGGCCACCGCGTCCTTCGAGTGCAGGTAGCGCAGCGCGAACACAATCGGCCCCGCCGCGAAGCCCGCGACGAGCACGAGCTGCGCCCACCAGGCCACGCTGCGAAACGCCGCGCCGGAGCGCCGCTGCCACCACTCGACGGCCTCGGTGGCGAGCAGCAGGAACAGCGGCGGCAGCACCGGCAGCAGGTACAACCCGCGCTTCGTGGACGACGCCGAGAGCAGCAGCACCATGCCGAGCGACAGCGCGCCGAGATACACGCGCGCGGGGCTCCACGAAGCCGGCAGCACGCTGCTGCCACGCCAGCGGCTCGGCCGCAGGATCGACAGGAATGGCACCAGCCACGGAAACACGGCGATCGGCAACGCCGACAGGTAGTAATAGAAAGGCTGGTCGTGGCCCGTGTAGGTCGGGTGCACGAACCGCTGCACGTGGTTGACCCAGAGCCACTCGCGCACGGCGTCCGCGCCGGCATCCACGTAGATGAGCCCGGCGATCACGCCCGTCATCGCAACCATGACCGCCACGCCCAGAAACGGCTTCACCCGCCACACGGGCACGAGACTGCGGCACGCGAGCGCGTACGCCAGCACGCCGGTGGCCACGAGCACGGGCCCGATCAGGCCCTTGGTCCACAGAGCGAGCGTCAACGCGCCGTAGAACGCGAGCAGCGCGCCGCCGCGCCCCCGCCCCTGCACGAGCAGCGATCCCGCCCACACGGCGACGGTCGTGAACAGCATGAGCAGCGGATCCATGACGATCCAGTGAGTGGAGATCATGAACTGCACGCTCGTCGCCAGACCGACGGCGGCCAGGATGCCGACCATCGACGAGAACTCGCGCCGGCCCCAGAAGTACACGAGCAGCAGCGTCAGGAAAGCAGCCGCGCCGCTGACGGCGCGCGCCGCCGTCGCCGACTGCTTGCCGGCGAGCTCGAAGACCCCGGCGACGGTCCAGTAATACAGCGGCGGCTTCTCGACGAATGTCGCGTCGTTCAGCGACGGCACCACGGACGGCGAGAGCCACATCTCGCGGCTGACCTCGGCCTCGCGCGGCTCGTCCGGCGTCCACGGTTCGCGCGTGACGCCCAGGAACGAGACGATCAGCAGCAGTCCGAGCACGAGCGCGGCGGCGCGCGCACTCATGCGGAAGCGCTCCGGGCGCCGCTGCGCGCGGGCGCGCGATTCTGCTCCTCAACCGCCACGCGCGCGCCGACGCGCGCCCCGACGAGGAAGCGCGGCCGCGCCTGCACATCGCGCGAGATCCGGCCGACGTACTCGCCGAGCAGTCCCATGCCGATCAGCTGCACACCGAGGAACAGGAACAGCACGGCGAAGATCGTGAACACGCCCTGCGCGGCCCAGTCCGGGCCGTAATAGAAGCGCAGAGCGAGCAGCAGGATGCCGAAGGCGACGCCCGCGAGCGCGAGCAGCACGCCGAACATGCTCATGAGCCGCAGCGGCGCCGTCGTGGCGCTGACCAGCAGGTCGAAATACAGGTTCAGCAGCTTCAGCAGACCGTACTTCGACTCGCCGGCCTGGCGCTCGGCGTGCTCCACCTCGATCTCGCGGAT
>DASZSB010000084.1:0-4257 GCA_035548835.1 Gammaproteobacteria bacterium
CAGAGCCCGCCGCACCAGCTCGTGCTCGGCTGGTGGCTCGCGGCCTACGGCGACGTGGAGGCTTCGTTCGCGGCGCTGTGGCGCGCCTTCGTGGAGCGCGGCTTTCTCAGCGTGGACTGGCTGTGGTTCCCGGTGCTGGCCCGCGTGCGCGAGCATGCGCGCTTCCCCGAGCTGCTCGAGCGCGTGGGTCTCGTCGCGTACTGGCGGGCGAAGAGCCGCTGACTAGCGCTGGGTGACCGACGTGGCGGCGAACACGCCCGTCTTCATGGCCTGGTGCGCGCTCTGGTCCAGCAGCTCGACGCGGTTGCGGCCCTTGACCTTCGCGCGGTACAGGGCCTGGTCCGCGAGCTGCACGCCCCCGCGCGCACGGCGCTCGCCGCTCGGCTCCACCACGGCCACGCCCACGCTGATCGTGATGGCCGAGGCGCGGGCGTCGCCCACCGTGTCGAGCGCCAGCGTGCCGACGGCGCGGCGCAGGCGCTCGGCCAGTTCCTCGGCGTCGAACGTCTCGAGGTCGAAGAACACGGCGGCGAACTCCTCGCCGCCGTAACGCGCCACGACGTCGTGCGGACGCGTGACGAACGTCTGCAGCGTGGCAGCCACGCGCTGCAGCGCGTGGTCGCCGGCCTGATGGCCGTAGCGGTCGTTGTAGGCCTTGAAGTGGTCGACGTCGATCAGCATGAGCGTCAGCGTGCGCGCCTCGGCGCTCGCGCGGCTCCACAGGCTCTCGAGCTGCTCGTCGAACACGCGCCGGTTCTTGAGCCCGGTCAGCGCGTCGCGCTGCGCGAGGTCGGCGATCAGGTGGCTCTCGAGGAAGCTGCGCCGCGACGTGCGCTCGAGGTGCAGCGCCACGAAGCCGCACGCGGCCGCGACGAACGACTGCAGCAGGCACGAGCGCAGGATCAGCGGGGCCGTCAACCCGAAGCCGACGGCCGCAAGCACGTACGCCGCGACCGTGAGGCTCACGGCCGCGACCGCGGCGCGGTACCGCAGGCCGTGCACGAAGAACGGGCCGATCACGAGCAGCGGCAGCAGCATCAGCGACTCGATCTCGCCGCCGGCGGCGGTGCTCGCCACGGTGACGGCCACGAGCGCGTTGCGCAGCGGCACGAGCACGCGCGCGAGCGGCATGTAGGCGCGCTGGAACCACGGCGTGAACGCGACGACGGCCAGCACGATCGAGCACGCCAGGGTGACGACGAACTGGACCAGCTCGTAGTGGGCCCACGCGTGCTTCAGGATCTGCTCGGTGCCGCGCGCGCCGGCGATCACGAGCACCAGCACCGAGGCCACGCGGATCAGCGTGCGATCCTCCGCGAGCCGCGAGCGCAGGTACTCCCGCTCGAGCGGCTCGCCGAACGCGCGGCCCGTCACGCCGAGCGCAAGCTCCTCCGTGTACGGGGAGCTCGTGACCGGCCCGGGGCCGGAAAGGGAAGATTCCGCCATCGCGTGACGATAGGCGGACGCGGCCGCGGGCGCTGTGACCGGCTCCGCGTAATCCGGGATCAGCGCCCGCCGGTCAGCAGGTCCCAGTGCCGGCCCGCGCGGTCCATGACGGCCGGCACGTCCTCGGCCAACAGGTAGCGCTCCGCCACGAGCCCGGCGGCGGCCGCCTGCACGCGGTCGAGATACGCCTGTTTCGAGGCGTAGCGCTCGGCGATCGAGGGCCGAGGGTCGTGGGCCGCCGTGCGCGAGGCCGCCGAGTTGTGGAACGGGATGTAGGAGCCCAGCAGCGGATACAGCGCGCCCTCGCCGCCGAGCGCGGGATTGCGGAAGTTCCAGCCGGTGTACGTGGCGAGCGGCACTTCGATGTCGGGCAGGCGCACGCCGGCGAGCTCGATGCCGTCGCCGTCCGTCTGTGGCACGAGGTACGGCAGCGTGGCGCCGGGCGCGCCGTCCTTCGCGACGAGCGGATTCGGCGCGCGCGCGCCGGCCGGCAGCGACTGCGGCGAGCGCACGCCGGGGATCGCCGGGAACGCGACCTTCGCGGCCGCGACCAGCGTGCCGTCCGCGAGGCGCGGGTAACGGCTCGGCGGCGGCGCCTTGCCGCTGCGCAGCCAGTCGTCCATCGCGGTCAGCAGCGCGCGCATCACGAGCCAGTAGTCGTTCGGGTTCTCGCGCTGCGCGCCGAGCGAGGGCTGGGCCGGCGGGAAGCGCGTGGGGCCGTGCTGCGAGCCCGTCAGGAAGTACACGCGCTCGTTGTCCGGCAGCGTGAGATCCTTCGCGCCGTCGGGCGTGGTGTGGATCAGCGCGGCCGAGCGGCCGCCGCCCCAGTATTCGACGCCCGTGTTCGTGTAGAAGATCTTCGGCTCGAAGCCCTTCGCGCGCGGATTGGCGAGCGCGCCGTCCACGGCGCCCGTGACCGGGTCGCGCAACGCCACGTCCGCGAACGGGAACGACGTGGCGTCGTACATGCCGAGCCCCGTGGGCGTGGCCCAGCGCCGGTTCAGGTCGAGCCGCGACGCGCCCGCGATGTGCGCCATGACGCCGTCGAACACCTGCCGGCCCTCTTCGTCGCCGTTGAAGCCGTAGTACAGGAACGTGCGCAGATAGCGGCCGCTCTGCGAGGAACCGAATGCGATCGCGCGCTGCGGTTTGACGGGCGCGTCGGCCGCGTGCTTGAGCCACGCGACCGTGTCGCGCACGGCCGCGAAGCCAAGGCCCGCGACCGGCGGACTCGCGGCCTCGTACGAGAGCTCGTACGTGCGCCCGGCCTGAAAGCCGCTCTCGAGCGTGACGCGGTTGCCCGCGATCGTGAACTCGCTGCGCTTGAACGCGGCCGGCAGCCCGAGCGCGCCGTCGCGCACCGTCAGCGTGGCGCTCGCGGCCGCAGGGTCGTCCGGCGCGTAGCGGCCGAGGTCGGCGAACTGCACGCTCGGCGCGGCCTCGTTCGGCGTCGCGGTCGCACGCACGCGGCCCTTGACGCCTTCCGCCACGGGCACGTCGATGCGCGTGGCGCCGTCGCGCGGCGGCACGTCGAACTCCCAGCCCACCCACACCACGGTGAAGCCGTGGCGCAGCATCAGGGCGTCGCCCTCGGCGTCGGACGTGGCGTGGTCGAAGCTCCTGAAGACCGTCTTCGTGCCGCGGTTCACGACGTCGAGCAGCAGCGTGCCGTTGCCCCGGGCCGCGTCCTTCGGCTTCAGCAGCGAGAAGTCGGCCGAGAACTCCACCTTGCCCGCGGCGTTGCGCGGCGCCTTGTCGAGATCGACGATGACCCGGTTGCGCGCGTTCTTGGGGTCCACCGCGAAGTGGATGCGGCCCGTGAGCATCTCGTAGGCGCCGGTGTCGCCGAACGCGGCGCCGTCCCGCACGTCGGCGCGCGAGGCGATCTCGACGCCCGTGACCTCGGCATGCGCGAGCGCAGGCGCCGCGCCGAGCAGCGCGCAGGCGAGCAGCGCCCTCACTTTTCCGCCAGGTCCTTCATGGCCTTGAGGCCGGCCTCGAAGCGCGTGCGCCGGCCCGCGATGTCGGCGTCCTTCGCGGCTTTGTCGGGCTTGTCGGAGATGTCGTACATCAGCGTGTACAGGATCTTCGACGTGTTGGCCGTCAGCGGCTTCACTTCGAGGAAGCCGTGATACAAGTTGTAGAACTTGCCTTCGACCGCCGGCTGCGTGTAGCCGTAGGCGAGATCCGTCTTCGCGGCCAAGATCTCCGTGACGCGGCCGCCGGCCAGCACGCGCACGGTGCCCATGTCGCCACTGCCGGAGGTGATCTTGCAGTCGACGTTGAACCACTTCGAGATGTCGCAGTAGCCGCCGACCTTGGCCCACACTTCCTTGGCGGGCTTCGCGACGTCGATCTCCATCTTGATCGTGGTGTATTCCGGCTGCGCGGCGGAAGCGGCGGAACCTGCGGTCATCGGCACGGCGGCCAGCGCGCCGAGCGCGACCAGAGTCAGCAAGCGATGCATCGTGGAATCTCCCCCTGCGGTCTTGGTGCGCAGTTGCGCTGCATTATGCGCCCGGAACGTCGCGCCGTGCACGACGCCGCGCGTCGCCACGGCGCCGCTCGGCTTCGTAGCGCGCGAGGCGCTCGGCCAGCGTGCGCAGCACGCGCCCCGTCGAGCGCATGACCGCCGGGTCGAGCCCGTTCAGCAGCGTGAACACCCAGTCGAGCGGCGGCAGCCGCCGCGCTTCGAGCGCTCGCCGGCCCGCCGGCGTCAGCGCGACCAGAATCAGCCGCCGGTCGTCGGGCGACGGCAGCAACTCGACGAGCCCGGCCCTCTCGGCCGCCAGCGCCTGCGCACGCGCCGAC
>DASZSB010000085.1:0-14817 GCA_035548835.1 Gammaproteobacteria bacterium
CTTCGGCAAGATCACCTTCGGCGTGGACGAGCGCGGTGAGGTGGGTCTGCTCACCCGCAACATCAAGATCCAGGCCTCGGCGGATGCAGAACGGACCCACTTCGGCGGGCATATCATGGCGATGCCGTCGAGCCACATGTACGTGGAAGGCGTCGAGCTGAACCGCATGGGCCAGCACATGACGCTGGCGCGGTATCCGATCCATTGGCACCTGGTCGGCGATGCGCAGGGCCAGTACATCAAGAACGCCTCCATCCACGACACCTACAACCGCTGCGTGACGGTGCATGGCACGAACTTCCTGCGCGTCGAGAACAACGTGACCTACAACATCGTAGGCCACTGCTTCTTCCTGGAAGACGGCATCGAGCACGGTAACGAGTTCGTCAGGAACCTCGCCATTCAGATCAAGTGCCATCCGACCAAGGCCTGCGCGCCGACCAATCTCGCCGCAAACGGCGAGAACATGGAAAGTAATCCGCTGAATCGCGCGACCTACAGGGCGGCCAGCATGTCCGGCAAGGACACCCTGCTGCCTTCGGACAACACGGTGGCGGCTTACTGGATCACCAATCCGGACAACACCTTTATCGACAATGTGGCCGCCGGTTCCGAGGAGAATGGCTTCTGGCTGTCGTTGCCGGAGCACCCGCAAGGCCAATACCTCGGCACGGACATCGCCAAGAGCATCTGGCCACGCCGCACGCCGCTGCGCGAGTTTCGTGGCAACGTGGCCCACTCCAACTTCGACGGGTTCATGTTCGACCGGAACATCAACGTGGAAAACGTCTTCGGGTTGGCCGGCCCCTCGTACATGCCGAAGGTTGACCCTGCTGACCCGAACAGCAAGAGCGTGGATGCGCTGTTCGAGAATCTCACCAGCTACAAGAACCGCAATGGCGGCGTCTGGGCCCGCGGCGAGCGACACGTCTTCAGGAACCTGAAGTCGGCGGACAACGCCATTGGTTTCACGAGTTCAACCGGCTCCTTCGGCGATGACCTGTTTACCTCACTGGTGGTTGATTCGCTGTTCGTGGGCGAAAGCGACAACATCGGCAACCCCGTGACGCCGGAGGAGAAGGCCTACGGCCGCAGCCTGCCGAAGCGCCTGATTCCGGATTACCCGATCCACGCCTACGAGTACTACGACTACCGCCATGACGTAGTGAACACGACCTTCGTGAACTTCAAGGACAACAAACAGCGCGGATCAGGAGCGCTTACATGGCTGTTGTTTACGGGCGCCGGGGTGACCACCGAAAACACCGTCAAGGGTGCGAAGTTCGTCAATGCCAAGCCCGTGTACTTTCCGAAGATCGAGCCCAGGTTCGATAGTGACAACCGGAGCGGTTCGGCCTACCGGACCGCGGCGATCCACGATCTGGACGGCTCGACGACCGGCATCCCTGACTCCTATGTCCTGATCAACGACGGCGAGAACGACAGCGTCGCCACGGACGGCACCTGCAAGATTCATCCCACCTGGAACGCCGCCGTGTGCACGGGTGATATCGGACGCCTGCAGTTCAGCATCAGGAGACCCGGACCCACCCGGGGTGCGGGTCTTGCGCTGAAAGATGTTGCTGTGCGGTCGGCTGCGCCGGCGGCTGCTCCTGCGCGCGCCCCTGTTCCTCAACAGCCAATTGTCCTGAGCCGCAATGGCAAGGACTTCAAGATCACGGCCAACCAGAGCACTGTGCGCGCCGGTACCGAAATCCGTGTGAAGACCGAAAGACCGGAAGTTGCGATCAGCTTGAGTGAAATGGCCAAAGACTCATGGGTCGTGTTCGAGCTGCCGGGTTTCACCAACGCGGACTCAGGGAAGCAGCAGGACAGCATCGACGCCCTGCGTAACGCGACCGAGACTTCGTATTTCAAGGCTGCGGATGCCGTCTGGGTGAAACTGCTAGTCCCGACCGCCCCCAAGGGCGTGGGCAGAGATCAGTTTGGCCCGTTGGACACTCAGACCAGCATTACGGTAAGCCGATAAGCGGACGCCTGAAGCGGATAGGTATTTTGAAGCACGTCGTCGCCGCGGGGCAGTGACGTGTAACGAGCGTTCTGTCTAAGCCTCCGTCTGATCGCGACGCCGAATCGGCTTCACCATCACTTCGCGGCACACCTGCAGCGCATCGACACGGCCGATCCCTCGAAGCAGATCTACGTCCGCCGCGCGTGGAAGGAAGGCGATTTCACGCAGCCGAAGACTCAAGTTGAACGGGCGACTTGGTGATGAAAGAGCTGACGCCGGGTCCAGGGCTGTCGGCTATCTTCGCGACATCTGGGCACCAAATGGGCACCACGCGCGTTTGCCGCGAGTCAGTCGATTCGTAAGTAATTGAGTGGAAATGGTGGCCAGGGACGGAATCGAACCATCGACACGCGGATTTTCAGTCCGCTGCTCTACCAACTGAGCTACCTGGCCGTGCGTTTAAGCACCCTTCGGGGGTGCCGAGCGGACGGCTATTAGACCGGCCCGGTCACCGGCGCGTCAAGGTTGGCGCGGGCACCCGACCGGCGCGCCCGCCGGCCCCGCGAGGACTGTGAGCGGTTCGGCCGCAACCCCGAGCAATGCAAGGTAGGCTGCGATCCCGGTGCATTCCGCCGGGAGACCCCGATGCTGCGGACTTGGGTACTGCGAATCTGCGGCGTCCTGCTGGCGCTGCTCTCCTTCTATTCCGCCTGGAACGGCTACGTCGAGAACAGGACGTTCGCGGCGGAAGCCAGGGTGGCCACGCTCGAGCCCATCTCCGAATACAAGGAGACGACCACCACCAAGACGAAGTTCGGCATCAAGGTCAGCGAGACCAAGACCAAGAGCGCCGTCATGACGTTCGAGGTCAACGGCCAGGCGTTCAGCATCAATCGCAACCTGCCGGACGACGTGTTCGACGCGTTCAGCGCCGGCAAGCCGGTGCAGATCGAATACTTGCCGGAGCACCCCGTGACGACGGCGCGTTTCGTGGGCCACCCCGCGATGCCGGTGGAGAGCATGCTGTTCGGCCTGGCCGTCGCCGCGATCACGTGGTTCTTCTGGCGGAAGGTGTAGCCGCTCCCGCCGAGCGGGCCGCGCGCCTCGCCGCGGACCCGCGCCCACGTTATGCAGCCCCAAGGGGTGCCAAAGCGCCCGCCGGCTCTTATGATCGGGGCATGAGCGAGGAAAAAATCTACCCGCCGCCGCCGGGATTCGCGGCGCGAGCTCTGATCAACGCGGCCACCTACGAGTCCATGTACCGCGACTCGGTGGAGAACACCGAGGCCTTCTGGGCGAAGCAGGCGCGCGAGCGGCTCGACTGGATCAAGCCGTTCACCATCGTGAAGGACACGAGCTTCGACGCGCGGGACCTGCACGTCCGCTGGTTCGCCGACGGCGAGCTGAATGTCGCGGCGAATTGCCTGGACCGGCATCTCGCCAAGCGCCCGGAGCAGACCGCCCTGCTCTGGGAGCCGGACGATCCGAACGAGCCGGGACGGGCCATCAGCTACCGCGAGCTGCACGAGCGCGTGTGCCGCTTCGCGAACGCGCTGAAGCGGCTCGGCGTGCAGAAGGGCGATCGCGTCACGATCTACATGCCGATGATTCCGCAGACGGTCACGGCCATGCTGGCCTGCGCGCGGATCGGCGCCGTTCACTCGGTCGTCTTCGGCGGCTTCTCGCCCGAGGCGCTCAAGGGCCGCATCGAAGACTGCGGCTCGAAGGTCGTCATCACGGCCGACGAAGGCGTGCGCGGCGGCAAGAAGATTCCGCTCAAGGCCAACGTCGACGAAGCCATCGCGGGCTTGACGAGCACGAAGGTGGACGCGGTCGTCGTCGTGCGCCGCACCGGCGGCCAGATCAACTGGGTCCAGGGCCGCGACCACTGGTACTACGATCTCAAGAGCTCGGCCTCGCCCGTGTGCCCCGCGGAGCCGATGAACGCCGAGGATCCGCTGTTCATCCTGTACACCTCGGGCTCCACCGGCAAGCCGAAGGGCGTGCTGCACACCACGGGCGGCTATCTGCTGCACGCGTCGATCACGCATCAGTACGTGTTCGATTACCGCGAGCGCGAGCTCTACTGGTGCGCGGCCGACGTCGGCTGGGTCACGGGCCACACGTACATCGTGTACGGCCCGCTCGCGAACGGCGCCACGTCGGTCATGTTCGAGGGCGTGCCCACCTACCCCGACGCGAGCCGTCTGTGGCAGGTAGTCGACAAGCACCAGGTCAACATCATCTACATGGCGCCAACCGCGATCCGCGCGCTGATGCGCGAGGGCGACGCGCCCGTGAAGAAGTGCTCGCGGCGCAGCCTTCGGCTGCTCGGCACGGTGGGCGAGCCCATCAATCCCGAGGCGTGGGAATGGTATTACCACGTGGTCGGCAATGCGCGCTGCCCGATCGTCGACACGTGGTGGCAGACGGAGACGGGCGGCATGCTGATCACGCCGTTCCCCGGCGCGACCAAGCTCAAGCCCGGATCGGCCACGCTGCCGTTTTTCGGCGTGAAGCCAGCCATCGTCGATCCGAACGGCAAGATCCTGGACGGCCCGGCGTCCGGCAACCTGGTGCTGCTCGACAGCTGGCCGGGCCAGATGCGCACGGTGTACGGCGACCACCAGCGCTTCGTGGACACCTACTTCCGCCAGTACCCCGGCATGTACTTCACGGGCGACGGCGCGCGGCGCGACGCGGATGGCTACTACTGGATCACGGGGCGCGTCGACGACGTGATCAACGTGGCGGGTCACAGGCTCGGCACGGCCGAGGTCGAGAGCGCGCTGGTCGCGCATCCGAAGGTGGCCGAGGCCGCGGTCGTGGGCTTCCCGCACGACGTGAAGGGCCAGGGCATCTACGCGTACGTCACGCTGAAGGCCGGCGAGCACCCGACCGAGGAGCTGCGCAAGGAGCTCGTCGCGTGGGTGCGCAAGGAGATCAGCCCCATCGCGAGCCCGGACATCGTGCAGTGGGCGCCGGGACTGCCGAAGACGCGCTCGGGCAAGATCATGCGGCGGATACTCCGCAAGATCGCGGCGAATGAGTTCACGGAGCTCGGCGATACGTCGACGCTGGCCGATCCGGCCGTGGTCGACGATCTGATCAAGCACCGCGGCGGGAAATAGACGGCCGTCAGGGGCGCGGCGCGCGCGCCCCCCGCAGCGCGCGCAGCACCGCCGTCGGCGACTCCTCGCTCGCCACGCGGATGTGGGCGGGATCGTGCTTCGCCTGGTACATGGCCGCATCCGCGCTGCGCATGAGCCGCTCGCGGTCGCGCCCGTGGTCCGGGTAGATGGCGATTCCCACGCTCGCTGTGACGACGCGCGATTCGGCGCCGAGCAACAGTGGAGCGGACATCGCCTGCGTGATCGCATGGGCCGCGGCCAGCGCGTCATCGAGCGCAGCGCCTGGCCGCATGAGCACGGCGAATTCGTCCCCGCCGGCCCGAAACCCGCGGTCCTCCGCGTGCAACGCTCGCTGCAGGCGAACGCCGACCTCGCGCAGCACGGTGTCGCCGGCCTCGTGGCCGAACGTGTCGTTGACCTGCTTGAAGCCGTCGAGATCGATGAGCAGCAACGGCAGCGACGTGGAACGCTGTCTCGCGACACCGAGCTGCTTGTCGAGCTCGAGCGCGAGCAGGTTGCGGTTGCCGAGACCGGTCAGGTCGTCGAACAGGGCGAGGCGCTCGAGCTGCCTTTTCGTGGCGGATAGCTCCGCGTTCGCGGCGAGCAGCTCGCCCTCGCGGCGGAGCGAGACCTGCGCGAAATGCGCGGTCAGGGCCAGCAGCGCCGAGGCGAGAAGCCCGGCGAGCAACACGACGCCCGGCAGAGGCGAACGCATCGCGTCCAATGTCGCGGGCGCGGGTGTGACCTCGATACGCCAGGCGGCGCGGTCCAGGCTGACCCCTGTGGCGCGCGTCCAGTCGTTGCGCACGCTGCCCGCGTCCGCGCTGGTGTAGACCAGTCGGTCGCCATCGAAGACCTCGAGCCAGTACCCGGGCAACGCGAGCGCGCTGGCGCGAAACAGGTCCCTGATCCTGATGGCGCCGACCACGAACGGCCCATTCGTCTGCTGCGGCGGCAGCGGTGCGACCATCACGACGCCGGGCAGGCCGCTCTTCAGAGCCAGCGTTCGCGTCAGCACGGGACCGCTGCGCTCCCGTGCAGCGACCAGAGCCGCGTAACGCTGCGGATCGGCCGTGTAGTCGAGGCCGATGTAATCGGGGAACGGCTCCACGGGAAAGATCCACCGAAACTTGCCGTCCGAGTCGCCCCACGAGACGGCCTGGAACACCTGATGGTCGCGCAGGAAACGTGCAACGTCCGCGTCCCAGGATGGCAGCGGTCGCCCGCCTCCGCGGCCCCACGTTTCCGCGAGCATGCCGAAGCTTTCGAGGTAGCCATCCACGCGCGAGCGTACCTCCGCCGCCGTGCGCTCGACGGCACGCATCGTCTCCTCGTTGGTGCTCTGTACCTGCCACGCACCGAGCTCCTGGAACAGCGCCAGCGTCACGGCCACCGCTCCGATGCCGACGGGGACCGCGAGCAGACGCGACCTGCGGCTGTCTTGCGCGGCTTCGAGCCACCAGGCGCTCTGAAGCAGGGCGTACCCGAGCGCGACCAACGCCAGTCCGGTGTGCAGCGCCATGAACTTGGCCTGCATCCAGCCGTAGGTCTGTTCGATGCCGCTGGCGTAGGCGACGACCGCGGCAAGCCCCAAGGCGCCGGCGAGGCTACCCAGGACCTCGACGATCAGCGTGCGGTGCCGCCCCGTCCGCGGCAGCGCCAGCATGGCGAGCGCGGCGCCGGCCAGCAGCAGTCCGCCGGCCGCCTGCGGCGACATCCGCCCAGCGTACTGGGCCACCACGTTGATGTGCGCCTGCATCAAGAGCTCGTCGATGCCGAGGTTCATGCGCAGTACGTACTCGAGCAGCGACGCGCCGGCGATGCCGATCACCGCGAACGCCGGCACCAACGCGAGCCCACGACGCAAGCGCAGGCACAGAACGCCGGCGCCGCAGAGCAGGAGGCACAGCGCGGTGTTGTATTGCATGGGTGGGAAATTCGGCCGCAGCTGCACGAGCCGGTCGAACCTCGCGTGCCACGCGAGCATGATCGCAGACCCGAGCAAGGTCACAGCGCCCGCCGACACGTAGATGGAAATGTCGCGCGCCCTGGTCGGCGAATCGTTCACCAATGCTCCCCGAAGCCCATTGGCGAGTCTAGCGGGTGTCTGCGCGACCGCAAACACGGGGCGGCGCCAGTGAATCTCGTTCTCGGTGCCGCGCTGCGAGCGTCGCGCGGGTGCCTATTTCGGCTTGAACTCCGGCGGCGCGGCCGAGCCCTCGCCGAAGAAGAACTTCTGCATCTCGTCCTCGAGGAACTTGCGCGCCTTCGGCTCGATCGGCGTGAGCCGGTACTCGTTGATCAGCATCGTCTGGTGCTTGAGCCAGCGCTGCCACGCGAGCTTCGACACGTTCTCGTAGATGCGCTGCCCGAGCGCGCCGGGATATGGCGGCCGGTCGAGCCCTTCGGAATCCGGGCCGAGCAGCACGCAGGTGATCTTTCTGGCCAAGTCTTCAGTCCTTCGCGCGAAGCGCGGCGAATCTATGCAACTGTGCAAAACCTGTCACCGTCCTTGAGCAGCGCGGCGACGGGGGCCGGCACGCCGACGGTCAGCGCAGTGCCGGGTTTATACCAAAGCCAGTCCGGGCGATCCATGACGCGCGACGGCGCGGCCGCGAGCGTCAGATGCCGGGGCAGCAGATCGAGGTCGAAGTGCGTGAACGCGTGCTCGATCGTCGCGAGCGGCCGCTGCGCGGCCACGCGCGCGCCGAGCGCGCGCTCGCACCACGCTTCCGCGGAATCCTCCGCCGGCAGCTCGGGCAGGCTGTAGAGGCCGCCCCAGATACCCGCGGCCGGCCGCCGCTCGAGCAGTATGCGGCCTTCGCCGTCCTGCACCACGAGCACAGCCACGCGTCGCTGCGCGCGCGCGCGCTTCGGCCGCGGCGCCGGATACTGCGCCTGCGTGCCCGCGCGCGCTGCGGCGCAGTCCTGCGCGAGCGGGCACACGGTGCACGCCGGCCGCGCGCGCGTGCAGAGAGTGGCACCGAGATCCATGATGGCCTGCGTGTAGTCCGCCACGCGCTCGTGCGGCGTGTGCGCCTCCGCGTGTGTCCAGAGCTCGCGCTCCACGCGCGGCGCACCCGGCCAGCCCGCGACGGCGTGATAGCGCGACAGCACGCGCTTCACGTTGCCGTCCAGGATCGGCCAGCGCTGGCCGCAGGCCTGCGCGAGGATGGCGCCGGCCGTGGAGCTGCCGATGCCGGGCAGCGCGTGCAGCGCGTCGAAATCCTCCGGCATGCGGCCGCCGTGCTCGGCGACGACGATCTCCGCGGCGCGTTTCAGATTGCGCGCACGCGCGTAGTAGCCGAGCCCCGACCACGCGCCGAGCACCGCGTCGAGCGGCGCTTGCGCGAGCGCCGCGACGTTCGGGAACTGCCGCATGAAGCGCTCGAAGTACGGGATCACGGTGCCGACCTGCGTCTGCTGCAGCATGATCTCGGACACCCACACGGAGTACGGCGTGCGCTCGCGCTGCCACGGCAGGTCGTGGCGGCCGTGCGCGTCGAACCACGCGAGCAGGCGCGACGCGAACGTGCTCACCGCAGCTGGCTCACCGGCCGAGACGCTCGCGCAGCTTGTCGCGCAGGCTCTCGGTCTTCTCTTCGAGCTTCTTGCTGACCTCCTGCTGCACGCGCGCCTTCACGATCGCGCCGAAGTCCGGCAGCACGGTCGGCGCCGCGACGGTGCCCGTCACGCGCAGCGGCACGGTCGCGCCCGCGTACTTGACCATGTCGGGGTCGGACTGCAGCGCGGGGCCGTCGATGAAGCTGGCCTTCAGATCGAAGTCCACGGCGTCGCTCAGCAGGTTCACGGTGCCGGCGCCGGTCAGTGTCATGAAATCGAGCTTCCCGTTCAGGTCGCGGTTCGTCAGCACGGCGTTCTCGACCATGCCGCTCGCCGAGAGCGAGCTGAACTTCGTGCGCGGCGTGCCCGCGGGCCGATCCGGCACCGCGGCCTTGTCGAGCCGCGCGCGCGCGCGGCGCAGCTCGTACCAGAGGTCGAGGCCCTCGATCGAGCCCTCCGTGATCGTGAACGCCACGTCGCCGTCGAGACCCTTGCGCATGGCGCCGAGGTTCGAGCCCGAGGCCACGAGGTTCAGCTTGACCTTGCCGGTGCCCGTGATGTCGGCGGCGCCGAGCAAGTCCTGGCCGAGTTTCGCGAGGTCGACGCCTTCGAGGCTCTGCTCGAGCGTCACGCGCGCGGCGTTGCCCTCGACCTGCAGCTTGATGTCGCCGGCGGTCTTGCCACCATACAGCTGGGCGCTCGGGGTCAGGCGCAACGCACCGTTGTCGGCCGTGAGCACGAATGCGGCGTTCGTCAGCGTCATGCCGCTGAACTTGGCCTTGCCGAGCTTCAGCTCACCGCGCGCATCGAGCTTGCGCAGCACGTCGAGCGGCAGGTCGACCTCGTCGAGCGACCCCTCCTCGGCCTTCTTCGATTTGTCCGACGGCGGCAGGTAACGGTCCACGTTGATGTCGTCGACCGCGAGGTCGTACGCGACGCGCTCGCCCTCGAGCCCCACGCGACCCGTGAGCTTCGAATCGTCGAGCGCGAGCTGCATGTCGCGCAGCGCAATCTCCTTCGAGTTGTAGCTCAGGTTCGCCTTCGCGCTCGCACGCTTCAGCACGCCGGCATCCGCGGTTTCGAGCTTGACGCCGAAGCGCTCGAGCACCATGCGCGGCGCAAACTCGCGGATGTCGACCGCGCCCGTGAGCGCGAGGTTGCTCATGAGCTTCTCGCCCTTCAGCGAGCCCGCCATCGTGAGCCCGAGGAAGTCGAGCGTGAGCCCGGCGATGTCGAGCGATTCGTCGGCGAGGTTGGCCGCCAGCGAATCGAACTTGAGGTGCGCCTGGCCGGGGCCGCCGGGCCACGCCGCGCCGCTGCCGTCGACGGTCACGTCGAGGTCGTCCAGCCGGTACGCGTTGGTGGCGAGCGTGAGCGTGGCCTGGGTCTTCGCGGCCACCTTCACGGCCACGTCCTTGCCGCTCAGCGCGAACTTCACGTTCAACGGGAACCGCTTGCCCGGACCGAAGCCTTGCGCCTCGAGGCCCAGGTCCGTCAGCGTCCAGCGGCTGCCCGTGGCCGCGTCGTTCCAGACGACGCGCGCGTTCGTGACCTCGACCGCGCCCACGCCGAGCTCGAGACCTGGCTTGCCGCCGGCGGCCGGTGTCGCCGGCGCGGCCGCCTGGCCGCCGCCGGAGAGGTCCTGCCAGTTGTTGCGGCCGCGGGCGTCGCGCGCCAGGTTCAGCTCGAGGTCCTTGAGACGCGCGTCGCTGATCTCGATGCGCCGCGACAGCAGCGGCAGCAGGCCCACCGCGAGCTCCGCACCACCGATCTTCGCCATGGGCTCGTTGCCGAAGCCCGGAGCGTTGCTCAGCGTGGCGCCGGCGACGGCGATGCGGATGGTCGGGAACACCTCGAGCGTCAGCTTGCCGTCCAGCGTGAGCTGCCGGCCGGTGGCGCGCTGGACGGCGGCCGTGATGTCGTCCTTGTAGTCGTTCGGGTCGACCAGTAGGGCGACACCCACGAGCAGCGCCACGAACAGCAGCACGACGACGCCGACGACGATGCCGAGGATCTTGATGAGCCGGTTCATGGGTGCGCTCTCCAGGGTGGGCCCCGCTTCGGGAGCGAAGGCTCCATCCTAGCAACGCATCCGGCGGTAGAGAACCGCAGCGGGCGTGGCGGATCAGGAGGACGCGGCGCTCTGCCGCCTGCCCGGCGCGCGGCTGTTCCAGCGCTCGACGATGGCCTCGAGGTCCTTGGCGCGCACGGCCGCGCCGATCAGGTGGCCCTGCACCTTGTCGCAGTGCATGGCCTCCAGCATCTCGAGCGTGGCCTCGTCCTCCACGCCCTCGGCGCAGGCGCGCATCTTGAGCTTGTGGGCCAGGTAGATCAGGCCCTCGACGAGCGCGCGCGCGTCCTCGCGCAGGCGCATGTCGTTCGTGAACTGGTTGTCGAGCTTCACCTCGCTGAACGGCATCTTGTACAGGTGCGTCAGCGACGACGCGCCCGTGCCGAAGTCATCGAGGCACACGTTGATGTTCTTCACGCGCAGCCGCGCCAGGATGTCGAGCGCCACGGCCGGGTCGTTCATGGCCGCCGTCTCGGTGAGCTCGAGCGTCAGCATCGATGGATCGAGGTTGTTCTCGCGGATCAGCATCAGCAGGCGATCGGGGAATCCCAGGTCGCCGAGAAACTGCGCCGACAGGTTCACGCCGAGCTCCATGTAGAGCCCCTTCGCGAACCACACGCGCGCCTGCTCCATGGCCGCACGGAACACGAAGTCCGTGACCTCGATGATCAGCCCGCTCTCCTCGGCGAGGCCGATGAAGTCCTTCGGGTACAGCAGGCCGTACTCCGGGTGCTCCCAACGCACGAGCGCCTCGGCGCCTTCCACGACCCAGCGGCCGGGCCCCTTCAGCGTGGCCTTCGGCAGGTAGTGCACCACGAGCTCCCCGCGCTCGATGCCCTGCCGCAGGTGGTTGACCGTGATGACCTTGGTCTGGGACTTCAGCCGCACGAGCAGCACCTCGAGCTCGTCGAGCGCGATCGGCTTGCAGAACGCACCGGCCACATCCACGCCCATCGACAGGCCGAGCTCCTGCGCCGTCGTCAGGACGCGGCTGTCGAGGCCGCTCGCGATCAGCACCTTCGGACGGCGGTCGAGCGAGGACAGCTCGCGCAGCAGCTCGATGCCGTCGCGGCCCGGCATCTGCAGATCGAGCAGGATCACGCTCGGCGAGAACTCGAGGACGTTCTTCGCAAACGTCTCCGGGTCCGTGATGACCCGCACTTCGAAGCCGAGATCCTCCCCCACCTGGCCGAAGAAGGCGCCGACGTCGGTGTCGTCGTCCATGACCAATAGCCGGTTCTCGTTCACGTCCATGCTCCCGAAAGATCCTTTAGATGACGGCGCGCGGCAGACTCGTGAACGAGGCGGCCGCGCGTTCCTGATTCCAGTGGCTCACGAAGCTCGGCACGTCGGCGGCCGGGATCGGGCGGCTGATGAAGAACCCCTGGCAGCTGTCGCAGCCGATGATCGCGAGCATGTCGAGCGCGGCCCGGTTCTCGACGCCCTCCGCGCAGATCTTGAGCCCCAGGTTGTGGCCGAGCTCGATCAGCGAGCTGACCATCGTGTTGGCCTCGCGGCTGTGCGGCACGTTCATGACGAGACTCTTGTCGATCTTCATCTCGTTGAACGGCATCTGGTACAGCTGCGTCAGCGACGAATAGCCGGTACCGAAATCGTCGAGCGCGAGGCCGATGCGCTTGACGCGCAGGCGCGTGAGGATGTCCATCGTGATGGTCGGGTTCTGCATCGTCGCGGTCTCGGTGATCTCCAGGATCAGCCGACTCGCTTCGAGGCGGTTCTCGTGGAGCAGCGCGGCGACGCGATCGGGGAACGAGAGGTCGGTGACGAGGCTCGGCGCGAGATTCACGGAGCACGTGAGGGCCAGGCCCTGATCCTGCCACTCGCGCACCTGCTTCAAAGCGGCGTCGAGCATCGCATTCGTCAGGTCGCCGATCAGGCCCGTACGCTCCGCGAGCGGCACGAACTCGTCGGGCATCACGAGACCGAGCCGGGGATGCTGCCAGCGCGCCAGCGCTTCCACGCCGTCGATGACCCAGCCGTTCTGCACGAGCGTGGCCTTCGGCTGGTAGTACGGAACGAACTCGCCGGCCGCGAGGCCGCGCCGCAGGTCGGCCGCGTCCACCTCGGGGTCCTGGTGCCGCACGGCTGCGAGCTTGCTCTGCAGGTCCGCGGGCACGAGCGGCTTGCCGAGCGCGCCGCACATCGCAAGCCCGTAGCCCGAGCCGAGCTCGTGCGCGGTCGCGAGCACGCGCTCGTCCGAGCCGCTGATCAGCACGATGTTGGCCTTGCAGCCGCGCGCCACGAGCAGCCGCAGCAGCTCCACGCCGTCGGTGTCGGGCAGGTGCAGGTCCATGACGATCATCGTGGGGCGGAAGGAGTCGACGAGCCGCAGGAACTCGCTGCCGCTCGGCGTCGTGGCCACGGTGTAGCCGAGCTTGCGGCCGAGCGCGGCAACGAAGTCGACCACGCCGGGTTCGTCGTCGACCACCAGAAGTCTGTTCACGTTGTCGGTCATCGGAAAGGCGTTCCGTTCACGCAAATGACGGCCGGAAGGGCACGTCGCCGCGACGTGGCTCCGCCGATAGTTAGAGGCTGTATCGACCGCGCCGCAGCGTTCCTGAAAGATCGCAGGCGTCGATACCGAAGAATGTGACGGCCGTTCGAATTGCGGCCGGCCGAGTGTGAACTGGCTCCCGCGGCCGCAACGGACCGCCGCAAGGCTGCCCTTCGCGGCGCCGGCGACGTGGGGAAGGTGGAGCGGGTGATGGGAATCGAACCCACGCCATCAGCTTGGGAAGCTGAGGTTCTACCATTGAACTACACCCGCAAATCAGGGAGTTACGGCCTCCGGTCAGCCGGGTGAGGCTAAGAGTGAGGCTACGGCGATTCTAAGCGAATCCCCGCGGCGCGGAGAAGAGATCGTGGATTGGGTAACGCTCTCATCTACCCCACTCGATTCGCGGTCCGCGCCAGCTCTCCATCGATGACGGAAAGGCCATCAATTGACCGGCGTTCCAAGAGAGTGGCTGCTCCCCACAGCGTCGACCTGGTGCCTGACGCGCGACTGGTGCTCTTCAGATCGCTTTTTTCGCACCGCTTGCATCGTCATCCCCAGGGTATTTCTTTTCTATTCAGCCGCTTAAAGACGTTACAAACCGTTAAATACTCACCTGTATGGTGACGCGGCAGCAAGTTGTGCCTCCCATTAACCGCGCCACCTCGTGGCGCACAGCTTAGGAGGCCGCATCATGAACTCAGATCCCAGTACACAAACCGAAAGATATGCCCGTTCCATCGAGGCATCGAAACGCGTTCGCTGGGACATCGACGCCGATGTCATTCGCGGGCGTAAGCTCGACCCTGCGCAGAAATTCTTGCCTGACGGGTTGTCGCTGGTGCACGAGTTGCCGTTCCTCACGATCCCCGAGCAGCGCTTCATGAGTCAGGTTCAGGGGCGAACTTATGCCAACATATTCGGGCTCGTCGAGCGCTTTATCAACGCGAAGGTTCTCGAAGTCAGCGCGGAGCACTGGTTCGGCGATCAAGTCGCTCTCGAAGCCCTGGTGCGGTTCAGCGACGAGGAAATCAAGCATCAGAAGCTTTTCCGCCGCGTCGAGGCGCTCGCTGCCGAGAGCATGCCGCCGGGGTACAAAGTAATTCCGGATCCGAACGACGTGGCTCATGCCGTGCTCGGAAAGTCGACTTGGGCAGTGCTCGGGCTTACCTGCCACATCGAGATCTTCGTGCAGGTGCACTATAGAAAGAGCATCGCGCCGGCAACGGACCTGTCGGCCCTGTGGAAGGACGTCTTTCTCTTTCACTGGAAAGAGGAGTCCCAGCACGCCATCCTCGACGAGCTCGAGTGGCATCGTGAAGATGCGAAGCTCAACGCTGAGGCGCGTGACGATGCGGTGACGGACCTCATCGACCTCGTTGCCGCCGTCGATGGCATTCTGCAGATGCAGGCCGCGGCCGATGCCGAGTACTTCATGGTCGCCAACGAACGGCAGTTCAGCGAAGCAGAGCAACGAGCGATCGGAAGCGGCGTGCTCAAGGCCTACCGTTGGCAGTACATCGTGTCCGGAGTTCAGGACGGGCGCTTTCTGAGCGTGCTGACG